>CAJXJF010000022.1 GCA_913054475.1 uncultured Nitratifractor sp. | reverse complement strand
GTAAAAATCCGTAAGAGATTTTTCTCCAATATAAGTATTTAAAATTTTTTTAATTCTCTCTTCATTGTCAGATTTATCAATATTCTTAGCAATCAATTCTTTTAAAACTTTGACCAATGAGAGTATAAAGATAGAAAGTGTTGTAACTCTTTGTTGTCCATCAACTACAATATACTCTTTCTTGTTTGAAGTATTTTGAAGAACGATGGTCCCCATATAATGCTGTTCTTCAATATCATTATAGATATCAATAATATCATTCCATAAATCTTCCCAATTTTCTTCCGTCCATGAAAAATCTCTCTGAAATGAAGGAATTTTATATATTTTACCATTGCCTAACAATTCTGTAAATGTAATAGTTTTTGTATCAAAAATATTTTTCATATAAGACTCCGCTGAGTAATCAATAGTGATTATATCATTTTATGAATAAGATAAACCCAACTATTTATCGATAACCAATATTTGAAATAGAGACCTAGTGATAACGATAACTCTTTTTCTATTTCTCCCCTCATCACCCATTGAGCGGCAGATTGCGAGATGCTCGACACTTTGCCGATCTGCCGGTTTCTCTTTTATCTCGGTGGGAACGCATACGAGAGTCCAAACTACCAAAACGGATCTTGGTGATAGCGAACCTGTATGGACTTCAAGATTGAACCCGCGACTGAAGTCGCGGCCCCGAAACGAAGACAGCTCTTCTGGGGCGGCGACTTTAGTCGCCGATAGAATCTCGCATAGAGCAAGGTCAAAATTTAGCCATTGCGGGATGGAGTCCGAAACCCAAAGGAGTCGGAGGCTTCAGCCCCGCAAAACGGTGATATAATGGGGCTGAAGTCCCTGCTCCAAATAGATGGATTTCTACTTTTCGAAACGAAAGTCAGTCTGTATAGACTTCGCTTAGTGGTGAGTGTAAATCGTTTGTTCTCCGTCTCTTTATTATCTACTCCCATATCTTTTTGTCCTGTAAGTTGTGCGCTTTTCTGGAGATCGGTATATTATATACAAGCTCCATATATCCTTCCTCCTTATATCGCTACACCGTACAGCAACTAAACATCACTGCGAGATATCCGTTTATATGCCGTTTTATATACGGACATTCCGTCGCGTTCTCCTACGGCTATTACCTCTACTACCTTGACATTTCGCTCTTCTATCTTTATGACTATACGATACGCCGCATTGAAAAGATATGTTTTTCTATAATCCTTCAAATCCAGGCCGAAGCGATCCGAAAGCTTTTGACTATATCGATAGGGGTCGGTTTCGTACTTTTCAAAATATGCAAAAACTTCTTTTAAAACTTCATCATCCAAGCGTGCGAGGTCCTCTTCCACCTCTTCAAGCAAGCGCACATCATACGACATCTTTTCCTCTCTTTTTAAGACGCGCTTTCATCTCCTCGACGGTATAGGTTTTGTGTGGCTGCGCTTTGTTTATGACGCGTTCTTGCACGATTTGGGCAATCTCGAGCTCTTCAAGCAAATCCGCCGAACTCTTCAATCGTTCGTACTCTTCGATAGGAACGATAACCGCCTCAGGCTTGTTTCTGCGAATGACGGCCAACTTTTCGAGCGAATGTGTCGTTATTTTGTCAAGATAGTTTCCGAGCGCTTTTCCCAACTCGGTTATACCGACCAGTTCCTCTTTTTTGTAGGCCACGATACTCTCTCCATATTTTTTTATCTATCATAGCATATAGTATAACACTGTTTAACATATGGTTTTATGATACGAAGTATATGGACTTTTACCTTCCAAAGCGATAGTCAGTCTCTATGAACTTCAAGATTGAATCCGCGACTGAAGTCGCCGATAGAATCTCGCATAGAGCAAGGTCAAAATTTAGCCATTGCGGGATGGACTCCGAAACCCAAAGGAGTCGGAGGCTTCAGCCCCGCAAAATGGTGATATAACGGGACTGAAGTCCCTGCTCCAGGTAGATGGACTTCTACTTTCCAAAGCGATACTGAACCTATATGGACTTCAATGTTAATTCCGCGACTGAAGTCGCGGCCCCGAAACGGCGATGCAATCTATAGGGCGGTGACTTCATACCGCGACAGAGTCTTCTATGCTTTTCTCCGCTTTGCTGTATGATTTTTCATATAAAAACTCGGGATCCAAATCGAGTCGATTGGCCCACTCTATGGTGTCGAAGCAGACTTTTACACTCCTGAATAGATTTCTGTCTCTCAACTCTCGAAATTTGCCGATATCGAGATATGGTTTTAGATCGAAGATCCTCTCTTCATCATTTTCAAATTTCAAAAGCAGTCGATAATCTTCCAACGCCTTTACATCTTTTACAGCGAGATACACTTCAGACCTCCTATCTCAACGGTTCTATTTTGAACGGCAATTCACCATTCTGAGCCAACTCCCAATTAGCCAAAAGTTCCTCTTTTCTGAGCTCAACCCATGCCAAGACGATTCTCTGTTTATTTTTTGGTAGTTCGCCATCGACCAATTCAACTTCATTTATGTTGACAATAGCTTTATAATCTTGATAATAGACATGAATATGTGGTGGATTATGCTCTTTTGGAGCACAATACATCCTTATAATGATTCCATAAAACATCGAAATGGTTGGCATGTCAAAGTCCTTTTGATGTTCCTAAAATCTAATATATTTCACTTTAACTTTAGAATGGCTGAAATAGTATATTTAAAGATACTATACAATCATCGAAACATGGAGTCGGTGGCTTCAACCCCGCACAGATGGTAGATGGACTTTTACTTTCCAAAGCGAGAGTGAGCCTATATTGACTTCAATGCCAAACCCGCGACTGAAGTCGCGGCCCCGAAACGGCGACAGCTCTTCTGGGGCGGCGACTTTAGTCGCCGGTAGGTTTTGCATACGAGCGCTATGCTTTAGGCGGATATTCTCTCTATTGCCCTGCGAACTTTTTGGCGTTTTGTCTCCTGGTCACCACTTTTCTATCCTCTATGGAGAGTATCTTGTCGCAGTAGGGTAGAAGTCTCTCGTCGTGGGTCACCATTATGACGGCGACGCCCTGCTCTTCGACAATCTTTCTGAGCATCTTCACCACATTCACCGCCCTGCTCATGTCGAGTGCGGCTGTCGGTTCGTCGGCGAGGATTATCTGCGCTTCGTTCGACAGCGCTCTGGCTATGGCCACTCTCTGATTCTGTCCGCCCGAGAGTTGGGAGGGCATATAGTCCCTCTTGTCCGCCACATCGAAATACTCCAGAAGCTCCATAGCCTTCTTCTGCGCTCTCTTTTTGCTCCAGCCGTTGCTCAGAGGTATCAGCATCACATTTTCCAGAATCGTCAGAAAGGGTATCAGATAGTGCGCCTGAAAGATAAATCCCAGCTTCTGCCTTCGTATCTTTCTCGTATCCGGGATACTCCATCTCTTCTCGTTCCACACGAGCTCTTCACCGAGCCAGATTTTGCCCGCGGTGGGTTTTTCGACGCAGCCAAGCATCATCAGCAGAGTGGTCTTGCCCGCGCCGCTGGGAGCTACGAGAGCGGCGAATTCTCCCTTTTTCACCTCCAGCGAAGCATCTTCGAGTATTCTCACTTCGCTATCGCCCGAACCGAAAATCTTGCTCAATCCCTCGACTTTTATTCCATTGTCTCTCATCACCTCTCCTCTCATCAACCGCCGATAGCCGAGCGGGGGTCGGCTTTTATCGCTTTGTAGACACCGAAGAGACTCGAGAGTGTCGAAGCGACAATGACGATAAGAAAGAGCTTCATGGCATCGGGAGTCTCGAGTACCACCCTCTTGGGAAACTTCTCCCATATCGAGTGGGCGAAGATATTTCCGAAGATGAAGGCGAAAGTACCCATCACCACGGTCTCCTGTACAATCATACCCGTAATGCTGCGATTGGGCAGTCCCACCAGCTTCAGAATCGAAATCTCCTTTATCTTCTCCAGCGTCATGGTATAGATGATGAGGGCCACGATTATTATCGCCACCACTATCAGGATGGCGGTGAACATACCTATCTGTTTGCTCGCTGTCTCTATCACATTTTTTGTGAGTATATCTTTTTGCTCAGTCGCGGTATAAACGCCCAGATGTTTCCATCTCTTCAAATCCCGGGCTAGCGCCTGGGCGTTGGACCCGGGGCGCAGAGTCGCCACTATGGCGTTGACCAGATGGTTGTCCGCCTCCACATTCATACCTCTGGCCCTGTCGTTGTGTATTCTGGCGTTGGAGTATAGAAACTGCAACTCCTGGGCATCTTTGAGGCTGACGAATACCGTAGGGTCTCCACCGCTGGATACCGAGCCGTGCGTAATGCCCACGACGGTATATATGTTTCTGCCCAATCTTATGCGGTCGTTCGTAGAGAAGCCGAGTTTGTCCGAAACGACTATCTCGTAGTGACTCTTTTCGAGAAGTCTGCCATCTACGAGCCGTTTTCGGGAAATCGGCACTATACTCCCCAGAGGGTCGTATCCTATGCTGTAAACCCTCTTTTTGATACCTTCGGGGGTCTCTACCTGTATATTGAGGAAAGCCAGTGCCGCACTTTCGGCTATATCGGGATTTGAGCGTATGGTGTTTTTGATATCTTCGTGGATTCTCGAACTCTCCGCGAAAGGGCCAAGGGTGTTCTCCTGCACAATCCAGATATCCGCCCCCACATCGTCGAGGAGTACCTGGGCATCGATTATCATTCCCCGATAGACACCTATCATAATCAGGACTATCCCAAAGAGCATACCCACTCCCATCGCGGTGACTACGAATTTGACGAAAGAGTGTCTGATATCTTTATATGCGAGATTTATCATAGTCTTACGGTGGCTCCGTCGAAGAGGGGCTTTTTGTGGGGGTTGGGGACGAGGATTCTATCGTTCGCATCCAGACCCTTCACAGCCGCGTTCGTGCCGTTTCGTCCGAGAATCTCTATCTTTCTGAATCTCGCCCTCTTGTCGCGATAGACCCATACTCCGCCATCGACTATCACTCTGGAGGGGATGATGATGCTATCTTTCAAAATACCGGTCCTTATCTCCACCTCCGCCTGTTCGTTCAGATGGAAAGGTATGGGAGTTTCGGAAAATTTCAAATCGACTATTCTCTCTTCCGTGACAGGGTCGCTCACAGCCTCTATCCGGGCGACCTCTCCAGCCAAAGGGGCTTCGTCGCTTCTGGATCTCAGGCGGATGAGAGCGCTTTGACCCTTTTTTATGTCACCGCTGATTCTCTCGTCTATGGTAGCCCTCACCCATACTTCGGCGGGATCGACGATGGTCAATATCGCCTGCTGGGGGGTCACTGTCTGCGAGGGTTGGGCATCTCTGCTCACCACTATACCGTCTATCGGAGCGTAGAGACTCATCCTCTTCAATCTCTCTTCGAGCGCTTCGATATTTTTTTGCGCCTGCTGTTTCTGCGCCTTCTGGGAGCGTATTGCGGCTTCGGACGCGGCTATCTGCGCGAGAGTCGATTCCAGGTCGGTCGCCACTTTGTCATACTCCGACTCGGAGACGAAACCTTCGCTTTTTAGCTTTTTGTAGCGCTCGTAGTCGAGCTCGACGAGCTTCAGTTTCGCCCTGAGGCTATCGAGCTCTTTCATCGCCGCGATTTTCAAGAAGTGCGCGCTTCTCATCCTCTCGCGAGCCTCTTCGAGCTGTTTGGGCAGGTCGGCCGTATCGAAACGGGCTATCAGCTCACCCTTGTGGACTCTCTCTCCGACATCTTTGAGAATCTCGACTATCTTTCCGCCGTAGTTGGAGCCGACGGGGTGCAGTTCTCTGGCGCTTACGGTAGCTATACCGAAGAGTGTCAGATTCATATCCCCCTTCTGTGCCACTACATAGTCGTAGGTCGATTTCGGGATATATATCTTTTTGTAGAAGAGAGCTCCCGCTCCTGCCAAAAGAGCTGTAATCAGCAATGTTTTTATCGTCTTATTCACCATATAGGTACTCCACTCTGTTCAAGATATCCCTTTTGCGATAGTATGCGTTCAAAAGCCCCAGACGGGCGGAAAGAAGGGTCGCTTGGGCATCGAGTACATCGATATAGGTAGCCATACCTTCACGATATCTCGCCTCTATCACCCTCAGAGCCTCTTTCGAGGATTCGATTCCTGCCTTTTGGGCCAAGACGCCCGACGATGCCGCCTTCCAGTCTGCATAGAGACCGAGATACTCTTCGCTGAGAGCCCGTTTCTGAGATAGATACTTCTGCCTCGCCACCATCTCGTCTATCCTGTTGCGCTGACTCATCGCGCTGAGTCTGCCTCCCTGATAGATGGGAGCGGTATATCTGATACCTATGGTCGTGGCGTCGTATCTGGCGAGCGTATCGAGATGATTGATATCGCCTACGATATCTACCGAACCGTACCTCTCTCTTCTACTCGCTTCATATGTCGCATGCAGGCTCTCTTCGTTTTTCGAAGCCATCGCGAGGGCTCTGTTTCGCTTCATCAGCCTGTCGATGGCCTTTTTGCCTTTGGGGAAGGAGCCTTTGTAGAGATAGCTTCTCTGCAGAATCGTCTTTTCGTCTATCTTTATACCTGTCAACTGCTCCATCGTTATGAGACTCTTGCGCAGTGATGCCCTGGTGGACTCGAGCTCGCTTTTGGCGAACTCCAGGGCAGCTTTGAAACGGAGTTCGTCCGCCCTAGTTTTGAGACCTCTTTTCGCCAATGCCTTGGCCTGTTCGAGCATCGCTCTCTTCGCCTCCATATCTCTGCGCCTGGCCACTATAGCCTCTTTGTAGAGGATAATGGCGCTGTATGCCCTCTTGACTCTGTATCTCATGAGAGATTTCGCATCTTCGGCACCGAGTTGCGATATCTCATGGGCAGTCTCGGCGGCCTTTACCCTGTAGTGGGTTCTCGAAAAGTCGAAGAGATTCTGCCTGAGAGAGATTCCCACGCTCCAGCCGTCGTCATCCACGACTCCAAGCTCTCCGTTTGCCGGCATCGTATAGCTGCGCTGCGGGTCGTACTCCGCCGATATCGTCAGTTGTGGAAACCACGAACTCTTCTCCACGGCCACCCCCTCTTTGGAGCGCTCTATGAGTAAAAGCGCGCTCTTGATATCGGGGTGAGTCTCTATGGAACTCTTTATGGCCCTATCGAGCCCCAGTTTGGAGCCGTGGATATCTATCGAGAGGAGAAAGATAGATGATACAATCTTCAATATATTTCCGATTTTCAAACAAACGCTCCTGAAACTTATTGTGCCATTGTCCCGTAGAGGCGTTAAGGCATCGTTAGGATGAAAGTACTCCCCTCTCCCTCCACACTCTCTATCTCGATTTTTATCTGCATGGCCATAGCCAGCCTTTTGACTATATCCAGCCCCAGTCCGCTACTCCCTCCGGTGCTGTAGTCTCTCTCGAAAACCCTCTCTGGCTCCTCTATCCCCATACCCGAATCTTCGATATATACGCTTCTCCCCTTCGTATATATCTTCACATACCCTCCGCGACGGTTGTAGGACGAGGCGTTGCCGAGTAGATTTTGCATCATCTGTCTGAAGGCTCCTCTATGTACATAGGCTTCCAGACTCCTGCACTCGACGCTATACTCTATATCGGGATAGAGCATGCGATACTGCTCGACAAGCTCGCGGATATCGCCGCAGATATCGATCTCTACGCTCTGGAAAGTCTTTCGTTCGAGAAGGACGGTCAGATTTTCGTGGAGATGGGAGATGGTCTCGGCACTCTCCTCGAGCCTTTTGATGGCCCGTATCTGCGAACAGCCCTCTATCGTCTCCAGTACGGTGAGATTGAGTTTGATGGCCGTTATGGGTGTATTGAGGTCGTGAATCAGGTCTTTTACGAAACTCTCCAGCAGATCGACACTCTCACGCAGAGGGCGGATGGCACTCGTAGCCAGAGAGTAGCTCAAAAGAGCGAAAAGTATCAGCAGCAGAGCCTGAATCGTCACTATCTTTTCGATGAGCGAATATATCCTCTGCCTATACTCTGCATCCGATTTGCAGACTCTCAGATATCTCTCTCCGATACGCAGGGGGATATCCTTGCAAAAAGAGTTTTCGTCTATCTCGAAATTTCTTATATCTATATGTCTGCCCCGGGCGGGTATGAAGCTGTGGGTGAAAGTACCCGAAAACTCACTATCTGGGCCTCCCATCTTGAGATGTCTGGCATACTCTATCAGACTGAACTCCTCCATCTTGAGCAGATGGTCTCTGGTCTGATTGAAATAGAAATAACCCGCCACCACGACCAGCAGAGCGACACTTCCGAAATACATGAAAAAGAATTTCACAAGAGCTCTCTTTTCAATCCTTTTCAAGTCTGTATCCTATGCCTTTGAGTGTCGTTATCGGCAGTCCGAGTTTTCTGAGTTTGGAGATATGCACTCTCAGGGCTCCCGGACTGCTCTCGCTGCCGTCGGAGAGAATATCGAGAAGCTCCTCTTTGGAGACGGTCTCCCCCTTGCGGGCGAAAAGCGTTCTGACAATCTTCAGGTCCGAAGGGGGAAGGTCTCTGCACTCCCCGCCCTTGTATAGCTGATTTCCGGATATGTCGTATTCGAACTCTCCGACGCTTATTCTCTCGCTCGAACTACCGAGAGATTTTCTCAAGAGCGCTTCCATGCGTATGAGAAGCTCGGCGAAATCGAAAGGCTTCTTCAGATAGTCGTCCGCACCCACCCCGAAACCTCTGGCGAGAGAGTCGATATCCGTTCTCGCGCTTATGAATATGGCCGGAGTCTCTATACCGGCCTCTCTGAGCTCCCCGAGAAAGGCGAAGCCGTCTCTGCCCGGAAGATTCACATCGAGTACGAGGATATCGAAATCACCGGCGAAAGTGGCATCCATAGCTTCGTCGTAGTTGCCCGCATGCAGCACTTCGAAGCCCCTCGACTCCAGCAGGTCCCCGAGAGTCTCCGTCAATATCCTGTCGTCTTCGAGCAGTAGTATTCTCTTTTTCATAGGATGTATGATAGAGGCTCGTGGTTAACTGAATGTTAAATACTATTTCAGACCGAGAAATTTGTGCAGCTGGACACTGAGTCGCAGATGCGGATATTGGAGGACTAAATCCACACATCTCTTCACACTTTGCATATCCGGCTTGTCGAAGTGGTTCATCGGTTGGATATATATGGGTTTGTCCGTCTCGAAAGAGACGATTTTCTCTATATCCGTATCTCTGCCGACGATAAATTTCAACTCGTCGTATCCATACTCCTCTATCTCGTACCACTCCTTGGGGCTGTAGGTGATCCAGTCCGCCTCCTGGATGTTTGCGAAGGAGTATCCGTTGCTTTCGACACAGACATAGTATGCTCTCTTTTTCAAATACTTTATGAAAGGATTGAGATTGTACAAAGAGGGCTCCCCTCCGGTAATCACCACCCTCTTGCATTCATATTTGGAGATACTATCGTATATCTCATCGAATGTCCGCTCCGTATAGTCTCCTCTATGAAGATTGTCGTCGCAAAAACTGCATTTGAGATTACAGCCGTGCAGTCGTATGAAGAGAGACGGCACCCCTACATGCTGACCCTCTCCCTGTATGGAGTAGAAAATAGATGTGACTCTTATTCTCTTATTCATAATATCCAAACTCTTTCATTTTGGTATCGTTATAAAATCAAAGGTATATTGAACTGCATTTCGTTTTCGTCCAGTATAGCCACTATCTTCATCGATTGGGCTATTCTCGCTATCTTTGCATCCTCATCGGGAAATCTTCCGTTTGCAGATATCTTCAACCTTATTGCATGGTACTTCTCTTCGTCGATGATAATAGATTCGCCTATCGTCATAGAGAGCGACACCCTGACATCTCCAGAAAGCCTGAAAGACTCCATAGCCTTTCTCAAAAGTCTCGAAAATCCGTTTTGATCTATCTTGAATTCGGGTATTTCCCTATCTACCATCAGAGAGAGCTTCTGCCCGTATCTCATTTTGAACATGCTCAATGTGGCTTCCAGAAGCATATTTATATTGGTCTCAATGAGCTGGTTTTTGTCGAGTTTCGCATCGTCGGCAGGTCTTGGCCTATAATATAATCTCAGAGCTATCCAATTGTCGCTATTGTATGTTACATTTATCGCATAGAAAAAGAGTTGTCTATAGTGGATATCCATCAGTGTCGTTTTGCTTCCGTAATCTTTTGGCGCATACAGAAGTGTCAATTCGAAAAGCTCTTTGGCAGTTACATAACCCAATACTATTTCGGCTGCTGCGTTGGGATAGAGTATATGTCCCTTATGGTCGAAAACTATCAGAGGGGTATTGTCGTTTTCGACAATAAAGCGAAAATCAATGGATATCGTACTCATTGATCTTTTTCCTCAATGTATTTCTGTTGATTCCAAGTATCGAGGCGAGTTTGAGTTGAGAACCGTATTTTTCAAGCCCCGCTTTCAAAATCGCCTTTTCGAATATAGCCAGATTCTCCCTGTAACCCTTCTCCAACTCACCATCGCAAAGAAAGAGATGATAAAGCGCGTTTTGCAGATCATGAACAGTCGATTTTCTATATAGAAGCTCCCGATAGACCGAGGCTCTAAGCGATGCGAGATTTCGGCTTATATCCACTTCGGCTCTCTCTATCGTTATATTCTCCATATCGAGTGACAACTCTTCGGAGGCTCTCTTCATATAGTATCTGATATAGAGATCCACATCTTCGGGTCTCTCTCTCAGAGGCGGCATATTGTAGATAAAGGCGAATTTTTCGTCTATATCCCTCATACTCGGAATATAGTCGGCTATAGCCACCACTCTCATATTTTCGAAATGGAGCATATCTGGATTTTTCACTTTATGGAAGTTCTCTATGACAAGCTCGCCGACACCCTCTTTTATCCCTCTCAAGAGCTCTTGTGTAAGTGCACCGTCTATGACTTTCGCATTCGGAAAGACGGAGCGTACCAACGCTCTCTTGCCTATATGGGCTTCACCGACGATTATACTCGAGACATATAGATTGCGTGTAAGGTTTAGACCTTTGAGAATATTTTTGACCACTTCGTTGTTGGTGATAAAACTCTCCAACTCCACTCCTTTTTTCATCTATACAGTTTCAAGCTCTGCCGCTACTCTCGTTTTTATGTAGCAAAGGAGTACCGTACTCTTCATGCCATGAGAGTATATAATCCCATGCCTCATCGGCACTCTCCACCATCTTGAATATCCCCAGCTCCTCTTTCGAGACGACTCCCTCTTCCACCATGAAATCGAAATCCACCACCCTGCTCCAGTATCGTTTGCCTACCATCACCACGGGAATGGCTTCCCTCTTGCGTGTCTGAACCAGTGTGAGTATTTCGAAAAGTTCGTCGAAGGTGCCAAATCCCCCCGGATAGACCACCAAAGCTCTAGCGCGCAGGAAAAAGTGCAGTTTCCTGATAGAAAAATAGCGAAACTGAAAACAAAGCCCCGGTGTGACATAGGGGTTTGGAAACTGTTCGTGCGGCAACTGTATATTCATACCCGCACTCTTGGCACCCACATCGTAGGCTCCTCTGTTGGCGGCCTCCATGATACCCGGACCGCCCCCCGTCATCAGCATTATTCTCGAATCATCAGGCCCCTTGCCGCATCTGCCGATATATCTTCCCAGCTTTCTGGCATCGTCGTAGTAGAGACTGTTTTCCACCATCTTTTCGGCAGAGGCGAGTTTCTCTATCAAACGGGGCGAATCTGGCTCTTTTTCCAGTCTTTTTTGTGCTTTTGCGAGATTTTCCACAGCTGTTTTCCTCTCACGAATTCTGGCACTACCAAAGACCACTATCGTATGCTCCACCCCCTCTCGACTAAGAGAGAGTTCCGCTTTGAGATAATCGAGCTCCAGTCGTATTCCCCTCGTTTCATAAGAGTGGATAAATTCCGAATCATCCTCCGCTATGCGGTATGTGGGACTTTTGAGTATTCTATCGATCAATTCGGCTGCGTGAGGCTCCTCTTTTTCGGGTTTGGGTTTCTGCCACGGGAGCTTGTTTTTCAATATCTTCTTCACTTCTGCAATCCCTCTTGTGCTATTTTAGTTTCCGACACTGTTTCAATATCATAAATTCGAAAATATCCTTCTCTTTGTCGAGCCCGAGTTTAGCGGTTACGACGGAATTGACCCAGTAGTATTTCACTATGGCCTCGAGCGCATCGTAGCCCCCTACGGACTCTTCCCGAGCCACACTCCTCTCTTTTTTGTCACTCGTTGTGAGCCAATTATATTACATTCAGATTAAGTTTCTCGGATATCTCCCTCTTCATCGAGTCTCATCATCGCCTCTCTTTTGAGTCTCGAGAGCTCTTCTGCGAGCGCCTTTCCCCGAAAGCCCCTCTCCATGAGCTCATGGGCAGTCGTCTCTATACGGAAAGCTTCACTCCAGACGCCGAGACTCCTCGCCCTGTCGGCGATTTGGGGGATATAGTTGAGAGGACTTTTGCATACCCCCTCTTTGAGTGCCAAAGAGGCCACGAAAGAGTCTTTTATCTCTTCCGGTATCTCCGGTATGTTCCGTAGCACTCTTCTGTAGATTCTGGGCGCGTCTATCGCTTCGAGGATATCATCTATATCCCTTCCGCTGTAGCGGGAGTATATAGCGAGGAAGTAGAACTCTCTCATATCCTGTCTGAAATATTTTTTGTATCTGAGCATATCTCCGGCCGCGGCGAAAAAGGCTCTGTGTCCCAACCCCTCTCCCCATAGTTTTACGGAGATGTCGAGACTCTCGAGCGCATAGAGTCCGTAGTGCGGATAGTCCGAAAGAAACATCTTTCTGAATTCACCGAAGATTCTGGAGCAGGGGAGATCGTCTATATCTATCTCTCTGCAGAGCAGGCAGGTCTCTCTCTCTATTTTGAACGCCAGTCTCGACGAAAACTGCATTGCCCTGAGCACTCTGAGAGAGTCCTCCACGAAACTTTGCGGATATACGGCTCTGAGAATCCCTCTCTCCAGGTCCTCCAGACCGCCCCAGTAGTCGATGACTCTCTCCTCTTTCAGCTCGTAGCCAAGAGCGTTTATCGTAAAATCCCTTCTCCTAGCCGCCTCTATCTCGTCGTCTGTGCGTGATACCTCGAAGGCTCTGTGCCCATAACCGTTTTTACGCTCTATCCTGGGCAAGGCTATATCGATATTGCCGTATTTATAGACGAAAAAACTTCTGCCCACACCCTGAGCTCCCAGCTCTCTCATGGCGCTTTCGAACTCCTCTTGGGTAATGCAATAGCATTCGATATCTATATCGGAGACTCTCTTGCCAAGCAGCAGGTCTCTTACTACACCTCCTACCAATAGAAGTCGAGCGCCATATCTTTTCGTTAAAAATCTATCAACATAAAAAAGCTCTCTTCTCGACTTCTCATCCAACGGCGCCAGAAACTCATCCAGACTCTTATAAAGAGTTTTGCAAACTCTTTTCATAGCTTCACAGCCCACACACACTCCCATCTCAAAAATATCTCCACTGCATACCCTTTCATCTTCTTGATATTATACGACTTTTCGAGTCGGCATTGAACGAAGGCGACAATCCGACAAAAGCAACTCACTTCTATATTCTTTAAATCTCCTCTATGAGCAGGTGTTGTAGAATAAGGAGGGTGGTGACATAGCTATATTATCGTAATATGTCCGAATGTGTGTCATCTAAAGTTTTGTGGTGACTCTAATTTGCAGATGGCCATTAACGACTATCATATACAATTTCGTAAAACGATAATTATCGACAAGGAGTCAAAAAAGATGGAAAAGTTCAAGACATATTTTCTGATGACGGCATTGACACTGATTTTCATCTGGTTCGGAGGCCTCATTGGGGGTAAAAGCGGAATGATATTCGCCTTTCTGATTGCCGCCGGAATGAATTTCTATGCATACTACTACAGCGACAAGCAGATTCTCTCCCACTACGATGCCATCGAGGTGGATGAGAGTAACGCACCGGGACTCTACGAGATAGTCAGAAAGCTCACCCTCGAAGCGGGCCTGCCGATGCCCAGACTATATATCATTCCCGACCCGATACCGAACGCTTTCGCTACCGGCAGAGATTACGAGCACGCGGCAGTGGCGGTGACGGAAGGGCTTTTGAATCTGCTCGACGAAGAGGAGATAGCGGGAGTCATCGCCCATGAGCTGAGCCATATCAAACATTACGACATGCTCATAGGTACCGTAGCCGCCACTATCGCAGGAGCCATCTCCATGCTGGCCAATTTCGGTATGATTTTCGGAGATGACAGAGACAGAAATCCGATAGTCACGATAGCCCTTATGATAATAATGCCCTTGGCTGCCACGATAATACAGATGAGCATAAGTCGCTCGAGAGAGTTCGAGGCCGACAAGGGAGCCGCACTCATGACAGGGCATCCAGAATGGCTACAGAGGGCCCTGAGCAAACTCGAAAACTATGCGAGAGGGGGTGTCATACACGATGCCGAACCCTCCACCGCCCATATGTTCATAGTCAATCCCTTCAGTGCGGTGGGGACTGCGATGGGGAATCTCTTCCGCACACACCCCACCACCGAAGAGAGGATAGAGAGACTCGAAGAGATAAAATATCGTCTAAGAGACGCATGAGAGGAGAGATTGCGCCATGAGCCCGTTGGGGATACAGCTGAGTCGCGCTTTTGTGCCAGATGAGCTCGATAGTGAAGAGTATCCGCTCTTCGAAGAGTTGGAGAAGATGGGAGCTTTCGAAAAAGACGAGGAGGGGCTCTATCGGCTCAAATCGATCTATCGTATAGGAAAAATCCATATTTCGGCAGATGGCAAAGGCTATCTCGAAGCTCCCCAAAAAGAGCTCAGGGACCTGCTGATAGCGCCTGAAAATCTGAAAGGGGCGAAAAACGGAGACGAGGTGGTGGTCAGAAGGATCATCGCCGCAAGAGGCAGAGCTTCGGCGAAGGTGATTATGGTACTGCAGAGGGCTATCGTGAAGATAATCGCCTACAGCCATATCGACGAAGAGGGCAGATTCTCGCTTCGCAACATCAAAAACGCTCAGAGTGTGGAAGCGACGATGGAGGGGATGGAGATCAAAGCCTTCAAGAGAGGGACCGTATTCCTGATAGATGCGCTGAGTATGGAGGTCAAAGAGATAGTGGGCAATCTCGAAGACCCCAAGGTGGACGAACGCATATCCCTGCTACTCTACGACAGGGAGGGGGAGAAGTTCCCACAGGAGTGTGTGGAGCAGGCTCTCGAGATTCCCTCGGAAGTGCTTGCACAAGAGCTCGAAGGCAGAGTCGATCTCAGAGCTTTGGACTTTTGTACCATAGACCCTGTAAGCGCCAAAGATTTCGACGATGCCATCTATTTCGATACCGACAGAAGCACTCTCTATGTAGCCATAGCCGATGTCGGACACTATGTCCCGTTTTTCTCTCCCATAGATTTGGAAGCCAAACGCAGAGGCTTCACCACCTATCTGCCGCACAAAGCCTTCCCGATGCTTCCGAGAGAGTTGAGCGAAAATATCTGCTCCCTCAAGCCCGGAAGGGACAGGCTCGCTTTCGTATGCAAGATAGTGCTCGACCCGAAAACTCTCGAAGCGAAGGAGGAGAGCTTTTTCAAGGCAATTATCCACTCCCGCCGTCGTTTCAACTACGACGAGATAGATGAGGTACTCTCTGGAGAAAAAGTTTTCGAAGAGGGAATCGAAAAATCGATAATGCAGTGGCTTCTTCCTCTAAGCGGAGTGACATCCAGACTCAGAAAAAAGAGACTCAAGAAAGGTTTCGACTTCAGAAGCGACGAGGTGAAAATCACCATAGACGCCCGACATCTTCTGAAAGAGACGAGCATAGAGAGCGGTACAGCGTCGCACTCTTTGATAGAGGAGTGTATGCTTCTGGCCAACAAGGCGGCCGCAAAACGCTTCGAAGGAGAGGAAGATGCCATTTTCCGTATCCACGAAGCTCCGGAAAGAGAGAAGATGCGAACACTTCTGGAGGAGCTTGCAGGCGTCGGTATCTTCGTGGAGGCAGACGACGAAGCCAATCCGGCACAGACCATAAGAGAGATACAGGCCGAAGCGGCAAAAGCCGGACTGGAGGCGGAGATAGACGCCCTTATAATAAAGTCTCTCAAGAGGGCGAGATACTCTGCTTTCAATGTAGGTCACTTCGGTCTGGGTTTCGACAAATACAGCCACTTCACCTCTCCCATCAGAAGATACAGCGACCTCATTCTACACCGTCTCATAGAAGCGGAACTCGAATCCGACAGCAGAAGCAGAGCCTATCTTCTGAGAAACATAGAATCCCTCTGCGCAAGAGTGAGCGATTTGGAGCGAAAGGCTACAAAAGCCGAATGGGATTTCAGAGACAGAAAATTCGCACGCTGGGCGGCGAAGCATATAGGGGAGTGTTTCGATGCACGAATAAGCGAGATGGACGAGAACGAAGCGGGCAGACCGGCCAAAGCCCTGCTGCTTTGCGAGATGGAGGGTATTACGGTCGAGATTGTCGCCGGGAATGCGCCGCTCTTCGAGCATGTGAAGGTAAAACTGACACACTCCGATATAGCCGAAGCCAAAATCCAAGCCGAAATCATAACCCTCTCATCTTCATAAGCCAATAGACAACAAGATACTCCGCTCTTTCATTCGAGTCAATCTTCTATAAACAGAATACCGGCTCCATCCATGGCTATGCTGCGTTGTGCGGCATAGATCCTCTTGCCCTCTATTACATCGTATTTCCAAATGGGGGCATTGGCTTTGAAATCTTCAACGAATTCGTTTATGAGTCGCAGTGCCACCTTTCTGCGCGGCGAAAGTACGGCCGATATGTAGGAGGATGAGTGTATCGGTACATCACCCAGAGAGTGTGCCATCCTCACTCTGGCACCCTCCGCCCGGGCTCTCTCCTGCCAGTCGTCGAACCACTTTCTCAGTGTGGGTTCGTAGATATCGAAACTCAGAGCCTCTATCTCTCCCTCCTCTCTTATAATCCCGATGAAGGGTATGAACGCCCCATAGTTGGAGTTCATCTCCTCATCGAGCCATCTGCCGAGAATCTCTTTGACATCGAGAGCCCCTTCGTGAATCTCCATCATCTCAACCTCCGCAAACAGGCGGCAGGATGGAGACTCTATCCCCATCTTTCAGAGGAGTCTCTCTATCTCTGACAATCGTATCGTTCACGGCTACGGCGGAGTTTTTCAGCCACTGTGCCAGAGTGCTATCCTCGGAGAGAATCCTGGCGAGTTCGTTCAGACTTCCAATCTCCAGCTCCATCGCTTCTTTGTCGATGGGGCCGAGAAATTCTACTCTTACCATAACTATATACCCCTTTCTGTGCAGTTGCTTATCTGTGGCTATCTGAGGTATCGATATATCCCCGATAGCATCGATAGGGAATTATACTGTATAATCGCGCTAAAATATTGTGGAGCAGAGGGTGAAATTCGGTTCTATCAACTATCTCAACCTCCTTCCTTTTCAGGTTTTCATGAAGAAGAGGATAGGCAGTACGCAGTTCAAACAGATGCTGAGATACAAGCGTGCCGTACCCAGTATGGTGAACGAAGCTTTTATGAAAGGGAGGATAGATGCCGCCTTCATCTCCAGTGTATTGTCACAAAGGAGAGAGTGCAGCGACCTAGGGATAGTCGCGGATGGTCCCGTATATAGCGTACTGCTGATACCCGGAGAGGAGAAGAGAGACCATGAGTCCGCCACATCCAACATGCTGGCCGAAGTTTTGAAACTCAGGGGTGAAGTACTTATAGGAGATAAGGCTCTGAAGTACTACCTCGAGGGGGGTGAGGGTATCGACCTCTCTTCGGAGTGGAAGAGGAGAACCGGCCTTCCCTTCGTATTCGCCAGACTCTGTTGCAGGCATCGCGACAGACGGATAGCAGGGCTTGCAAAAGAGTTTTCGGTCAGGAGATGGAAAATTCCCTATTATATATTGAAAAGAGCAGCCCGAAAGAGGGATATCGGGCTCGAAGAGGCCAGATGGTATCTCGGACATATAGATTACAGACTGGGATGGAGAGAGCGCAAGGCCTTGAAAAAATTTCTGAAGATGTCGAAAAAAGTGAAAAAAGGAGTATAGATGCAGCACCTCGTTGATAGCGACGACCTGAGTATGGAGCAGATAGAGAGAATATTCGAAGATGCCTCCTCCTTCAAAAAGAGACTTCCACCGCCTCTGCTGAAAGAGAGACTGCTTATAACACTCTTTTTTGAAAACTCCACAAGAACTAGGAGCTCTTTCGAAGTGGCAGCCAAAAGGCTTGGAGCGGAGGTGGTGCATCTGGACCCCTCCAAGAGCTCCACGAAGAAGGGTGAGACTCTCGAAGATACCTTTTCCAATCTCTGTGCGATGGGGCCCGACGGTGTCATAATCAGACACAGTCACAACGATACACCCTCCCTGCTTGCCGATATGCAGCTGACTCCGGTGATAAATGCGGGTGCCGGCAACTATGCCCATCCTACACAGGCGCTGCTGGACCTCTTCACGATAAGAGAATTTTTCGGTACCAGACTCGAGGGGCTGAGGGTGGCTATCGTAGGTGATATCGTAAACTCCAGGGTGGCGGCAAGCGATATCAGACTCTTTGACAGATTTGGCATCAAACTCTCTCTCGTGGCGCCCAAACCCTTCATGCCCGTTACCGACCTGCCCCGTTACGATACCCTCGAAGAGGTAGTGGACGAGGTGGATGTGATAATGAGTCTCAGGGCCCAGCTCGAGAGACATAAAAGACCGATATTCGACAACTACGAAGAGTATGCCAAAAGGTACTGTATCACGCAGGACTTGCTGGGAGACAGGAGTGTGGTGGTGATGCATCCGGGACCGGTAATGAGAAATATCGACATTTCGGACGATATCCTGGATGACCCGAGATCGCTCGTACTCGAACAGGTCAGCAATGGAGTATTCGTCAGAATGGCGGTATTGAAACTTCTTCTACTCGACTCATAGCTATGGATATAAACCGCTCTTTCCCACACGAAGAGGGGTTCCGGGCGATGAATCTACTCGGAGCCGAGGGGAGAGATTTCCTCTTCGTCATCTCATACGACAGAAGCGAGATAGTTCTGTACGATCTTCACGATTTGCCGCAAAGTCTTCTCTTCCATATAGAGGGATTCGAAGAATCCTCTTGCGAAGAGCCAGAGTCTCATCCTCCGCGACTCTTCATCTCTCCACCCTCTTTCGAAGAGTACCTCGAAGCGATGCGCAGAGTCAAAGAGGAGATAGCGGCAGGAAATACCTATCTGCTGAATCTGACCTTTCCCACGGCTGTAGAGCTCGAACCCGGCCTGAGTCTGAGGGATATCTACAACTATGCCAGAGCTCCATACAAACTATATATCGAAGATCGTTTCGTATGTTTCTCTCCCGAGAGCTTCGTTCGTATATCGCAGAATCTCATCCGTACCTACCCCATGAAGGGTACGATAGATGCCTCCGTGGAGTGTGCTTACGACAAAATAGTCTCCAACCCCAAAGAGATAGCCGAGCATACCATGATTGTCGATCTCATGAGGAACGACCTGAATATGGTGGGGTACGATACGAAAGTGGAGAAGTTCAGATATGTTCACAAAATAGCCGCAGGCAAGAGAGAGCTTCTGCAGGTGAGTTCCTCCATACGCTCGAGGCTGGAGAGCGGGTGGAGGGCTCGTATAGGCGATATCTTTCGTACGCTGACGCCGGCAGGCTCCATCAGTGGAACACCCAAAAAGAGTACTCTTGCTATCATCGATGAGATAGAGGGTTACGAGAGAGGCTTCTATACGGGCGTCTTCGGTATCTGCAGCGGTGAGAGAGTCGAGTCGGCGGTGATGATACGCTACATAGAGTATGAGAATGGAAACTATATCTACAAAAGTGGTGGAGGGATCACGATAGAGAGCGACCCTGTTTCCGAATATGAAGAGTTGATAGCCAAAATATATATACCTTTTTGAGACTCGCCCCGAAGAGTCGCTATTGACGAATATAGGCAGGCAATGGAAGAGAGGAGACGACAATGTATATAGACCTACACAACCATACGATTTTGTGCAGGCATGCCGAAGGGAGTATGAGAGAATATATCGAAAAAGCCATCGAAAAGGGGATGGATATATTCGGTTTCTCCGAGCATGCACCGATGAATTTCGATGAGGAGTACAGACTCTCGTTCGATGAGATGCAGCTGTATGAATCGGGTGTCCGTGAGCTTGCACAGGAGTATGAAGAGTCTATCGATATAAGGCTCGGTTACGAGGTGGATTGGCTTCCTGGTTATATGGACGAGAGAGTTTTGAATGCGGATGTCGACTATCTCATAGGCTCCGTTCACTTCATAGAGGGGTGGGGCTTCGACAATCCCGAATTCATAGGGCGCTATGAGAGTGAGGATATAGACGAGCTATGGAGAAAATATTTCGCCGAAATAGAAAAGATGGTTGGAAGCGGACTGTTCGATATCGTAGCCCATTTCGACCTCATAAAGGTTTTCAGATTCCTGCCGCAGGCGGATATCCCCGGATATGCCGAAGCCTCTCTCGATGCCATTGCAGCTCGTGAAATGGTTTTGGAGCTAAATGCGGCCGGTCTTCGAAAACCGATAGGGGAGCTCTATCCCAGTATCGAACTGCTGAAGATGGCCTATGAGAGGGATATACCCATAACTTTCGCCTCCGATGCCCACTCTCCCGAGCAGGTAGGTTTCGCGATGAGAGAGGTCGTAGAGGCGGCAAAGAGTGTCGGCTACTCCCAACTCTGTGCATTCAAAAACAGAAAGATGGAGGCATACTCTCTTTGAGCCAACGAAGAGCCTTTACGATATACTTGCGACAGATGTTACAAAAGAGGAGAGTTTGAGAAATGGTACTCATAGCCGGACCGTGTGTGATAGAGAGTAGAGACAATGTGATGCGCATAGCCGAAGGTCTGAAAGAGTTGGCCGATAGCTGCAGTAGAGATTTCTACTTCAAAGCCAGTTTCGACAAAGCCAATAGAACCAGTCTCGATAGCTTCAGAGGGCCCGGGATAGAGGAGGGGCTTGCGATACTCAACGAAGTGAAGAGAAGTTTCGGATACAAAATCCTGACCGATATCCATCTCCCCGAACAGGCGGAACTGGCTTCGGAAGTGGCCGATGTACTCCAGATTCCCGCATTTCTCTGTCGTCAGACGGACCTGCTCGTGGCCGCGGCTTCGACACCCTCTATCGTGAATATCAAGAAGGGGCAGTTTCTCGCTCCCCAGGCTATGGAGCATCCCGTCAGGAAGGTACTCGCAAGCAGAGGATACGATGCAGAGGTGAGCAGGGAGGCGTCTGAAAAGTATGGTGTGTGGCTGACCGAGAGGGGGAGTAGTTTCGGCTATGGCAATCTCGTGGTGGATATGAGGAGTTTGCCCATCATGTCCCGCTTCGCACCTGTTATTTTCGATGCCACACATTCGGTGCAGATGCCCGCGGGCGGAAGCGCCACGAGCGGGGGAGACAGCTCGTTCGTCGCACCGCTTGCCAGAGCTGCTGCGGCCGTGGGGGTGGACGGTTTCTTCTTCGAAACGCACTTCGACCCCTCCATCGCTCTCAGTGACGGTCCCAATATGATAAAATTGCACGAACTCGAAACTCTCGTGAAACAGATAGAGGCCATAAGAGCCGTAACAGAGTGAAAAAGAAAAGGAGATTGATAATATGAGAATAGTCGAAGGAGATCTTCGTGTCGATAGAGAGAAGAAGGTGGCGATAATTTCGGCGCGTTTCAACCACTTTATCACCGACAGGCTCGTAGAGGGGGCCAAAGATACATATTCCAGATTCGGTGGGGATGCCGAGACTCTCGATTTGATACTCGTACCGGGCGCTTTCGAGATACCCTTCGCGCTCGAGAGGGCGCTTTCGGGCGGAAAGTACGATGCGGTGTGCTGTCTGGGGGCCGTCATCAGGGGAGCTACGCCCCATTTCGACTATGTGTCGGCCGAAGCGACCAAAGGTATAGCCAATGTCACACTCAAATACGGTAAGCCCGTATCTTTCGGTGTATTGACGGTGGATAGCATAGAGCAGGCGATAGAGAGAGCCGGTACCAAAGCGGGCAACAAAGGTGCTGAGGCGATGGCGAGCCTCATAGAGATGATGAATCTCTATGGAGAGTTGGAGTAATGGCTACCAGACATCAGGCACGCCGTGCCGTAGTGGGCCTACTCTATGCCTACGACCTCGGAAACGACGGGATAATCAAATTCAGAGACGAGATTCTCGAAGAGGAGAAGATAAGAAACAGACAGAGAGAGTTTTCTCATCGCCTCTACGACGGTACTATCGAACATATGCAGAGTCTGGACGAAGAGATAGTCAAACATCTCGACAGCTGGGACTACGACAAGGTCGGGAAGGTGGAGAAGGCCATTTTGCGTCTCGGTGCCTACGAAATAATGATAGAGAAGACCGACAGGGCGGTGGTGATAAACGAGGCCATCGAACTCGCCAAGGAGCTCGCGGACGACAAGGCACCACAGTTTATCAACGGTGTGCTCGATGCGGTCGCCAAGTAGAAGATACCATCCCTATCTTCTCCTCGTTGCGGCGATGACTCTCTTCTCGGCCTGTGCATCCTCTTCTGTATCCGAGCCGGCGCGCTTCTGGGGAGGGGTAGGTTTCGCCTATGAGGCGCAGGATGCTTCCGTGGAGAGAGAACGAAGTATGCAGAGCGCTACCGTGGGTATGGAGAAGGAGCTTGGAGGAGGTTTCGGTGTTGGAGTGGAAGGGAGTGTGAAAAAACATTGACAAAGGTACTCTATGGGTAGAATGAGTGTGGACGAGGCTGTTGAGCTGATAGAGAAGGCGGAGCTCAAAGAGTTGGGAAAGATGGCATATGCCAGGAAGAGGGAGCTCCACCCGAAAGGTGTCACCACCTTCGTGGTGGATAGAAATATCAACTATACCAATGTCTGCTGGGTGGATTGTAAATTCTGCGCCTTCTACAGACACGAGAAGAACGAAGATGCCTATATATTGAGCTTCGACGAGATAGACGACAAGATAGACGAGCTTATATCCATAGGCGGTACGCAGATACTCTTTCAGGGGGGTGTGCATCCCAAACTCGAGATAGAGTGGTACGAAGAGTTGGTGGAGCATATACACCGAAAGTATCCCGAGATAACGATACACGGCTTTTCGGCTATAGAGATAGACTATATAGCGAAACGCTCGGGGATTTCGGTGGCGGAAGTACTCTCGAGACTGCACGCGAAGGGGCTTGCCTCCATTCCCGGAGCGGGGGCGGAGATATTGAGCGACAGGGTCAGAGATATAGTCGCACCCAACAAGCTGGATAAGGATAGATGGCTGGAGGTACACGAAGAGGCGCACCGCCTGGGGATAAAATCCACCGCCACGATGATGTTCGGTACCGTCGAGAGCGACAGGGAGATAGTGGAGCATTTCGACCATATCAGGAGGCTTCAGGAGCGTACCGGAGGCTTCCGGGCCTTCATTATGTGGTCCTTTCAGGGCAAAAACACCCGCCTTATGCAGGAGATACCGAGCATAGGCAAGCAGTCTTCCAACCGCTATCTCAGACTGCTGGCGGTGGCGAGGCTCTTCCTGGACAATATCCCCAACATACAGAGTTCATGGGTGACACAGGGGAGCTATATAGGACAGATGGCCCTGCTTTTTGGCGCCAACGACCTGGGAAGCACGATGATGGAAGAGAATGTAGTCTCCGCCGCAGGTGCGAGCAACAGGATGAACGCCGAAGAGATGATAAAGCTGATTCGCGATATAGGCGAAAAACCTGCCAAGAGAGATACGGCATACAACATATTGGAGCGTTACTATTGAAAACTTTTTGGAAAATTTTTCTGACTACGATATTGATACAAGGATATGCAATGGCGGCTGTTTTGATGAATATTGAGCTAAAAGGGGTGAAGATACCAGTTATCTTCGAAGAGGATAAAAGACTGCCTCTGATCGATATGGAGCTGATTTTCAGAGAGAGCGGTTCCCTGGCCGACCCGATACCGGGAGTGGCTTCGATGAGTGCCAAGCTGCTCAACGAAGGGACATCGAAGGATGGAGCTGTCGCTTTCGCCAGAGTGCTCGACAATCACGCCATAACACTCCATGCCGGAGTAGGCAGAGAGACTTTCGTACTCTCATTGGAGGCTCTCGACAGCCAATTTCCACTCGCCCTCGAAAAGCTTGCCGAACTACTGAAAGACCCCAACTATACGCAGGAGGCTTTCGAAAAGGTCAGGAAGCAGACACTCGGCAAACTTATGCAGAAGAGGAGCAATTTCGACTATATCGCATCCAGAGGCTTGAGAGAGATACTTTTCAAAGGTACTCCCGCGGCAAACCCTCAGCTTGGAAGCGAAGAGAGTGTCAAAGCCATGTCTCTCGAGAATCTCAAGAGCTTCATCGGGGCTCATCTACATCTGGACAATCTGATTGTACTCATAGGCGGTAATATCGACAAAAAAAGTATCGAAAAGGCTCTAAGCACCGTAGTGGATTCTCTGAAGAGAGGCGAAGTTCCCGCTCTGGGACACTACGAAGCTTCGGATGTCAACAAGAGTGTGGTGCAGTACGAAGACACCGATCAGGCCTATATCTATTTCGGCTCACCCTACGAAATGAGAGCCGACGACAGCCGAAGGGTCTATGGAAAAGTCGCCGCATTCATCCTCGGAAGCGGAGGCTTCGGAAGCAGAATGATGGAGGAGATCAGAGTGAAGAGGGGGCTGGCCTACTCGGCATATGCGAGATTCTCCGTAAATCGTAGCAGCAGCTACTTCAGCGGTTATCTTCAGACCAAGCTCGAGAGTGCCGACGAAGCTGCAAAGGTGGTTCGTGAGCTTGTGGACGATTTCGTCAAAAAGGGAGCCACGGCGAAGGAGCTGGAGGCTGCGAGAAAATATTTTCTCGGGAGCGAACCTCTGCGCACCGAGACGATGAGCCAACGACTCAACAGAGCCTTCAACGAATACTACAGCGGCATAGGCATGGGGTGGTCATCGAGGGAGCTGGAGATTATAAAAGATATGAAGCTCGAAGAGTTGAACGACTTCATCCTCAAACATAGAGAGATTCTCGACCTCAGTTGGTCAATAGTGACGAAAAAAGAGCATTGAGATTACCGCCTGCCAAGGGTATAAGTATCCCACCCTCCCCGTCGAGAGGGCGAGGAGAGACAAATTTTCACCCATGAAGCCTCTCTCCAAATTCAATACACCCCACTCTCTCCCTTTTGTTATAATACAGGCCAAAGCCAGCCAAAGGAGATGAATGAAAGCCA
>CAJXJF010000021.1 GCA_913054475.1 uncultured Nitratifractor sp. | reverse complement strand
CCTCCCTGTTACAATATATGTAAAGTGAGGGTCATCAGGCGGAGGGTTTTAAGACCCCTCAAAACACCTTCCTGTTACAATTTGCTCTTCACATGTTTTAACTTCTGTCTTGTTTTAAGACCCCTCAAAACACCTTCCTGTTTGGTGAAGGTATAAATGCTTTGATTGAGGTGGAGAGCTGTTGGTGGCTTAGACTCTTGTATGCATTCCCATCGGGGATGGTGGGAACGAGAAGATATGGTATGCATACTGTAGATGCTGAGTTGGCACATATATTCTCGTCGGCCGAAGCCGACCCTACGATTTCGTTCAGAGTAGCTCTCTCATGAGATTGCAATCCCTGTTCCTCGACTCTTTGGACTGAATATCGAGAGAGCGAGATTGAAGCTCTCTCGTATGCGAGATTTTACCGGCGACTAAAGTCGCCGCCCCAGATAGTGTTATTGCTGTTTCGGGGCCGCGACTTTAGTCGCGGAATCGACATCGAAGTCCATAAAGCTTGCCATCGACATGGAAAGTAAAAGTCCATCTACCCAAAGCAGGGACTTCAGTCCCGCCATATCACCATTTTGCAGGGCTGAAGCTTCCGATTCCTGATATATACGATATTTTTACTCTTTGGGCTTCATATCGTGACGGCGTTTTTGGATCGTGTTTCAAGAGAATGGGTAGGGCTCTCATGGAGCCCCTGATTCAGTTCTTCTCGCCTTCGATAAGTTTACCCAGACTCTTCTCGTCCGTGGCATAATCTATCTTCGTGACTTTTCCTCTCTCGAGGCTCATTACGACTATCTTCTTCGTATCGCGATTCTCTTTGAGTCTCTTCGCCATATTCTTGTCGTGTATCAGCAAAAGAGTGTATGAACTCTTGCGGAAGTCGGGGAGTGCGAAGGTATTGAATATCACGGTGGGCATACCGCTGATATCCGCAACAGCCACGATTTTTCTCTTGTCGAGGAAAGAAGCCGGCTTGTCGGACATATAGCTTTTGAATGTATGTCCGGTAGCCTTGGTGAATACGAATATCAGCCTCTTCGTATCCGGTGAAAGGCTGTGTGCCTTGTCGAACTGGTCGGGTAGTGTGAACGAGATGGATGAACCCACACCGAAGGGTTTGTTTTGAGGCTCGATTTCGAGCGAATATCTACTCGGGTCGTAGTGGCTTTTTCCATTTATCGCGAAGAGTGCTCCCACACCCACTACAAGCAGTACTACTACGGCTATAACTATCTTTTTCAACGATTCTCCTTTTTTGGGTATCAGCCTATATCGGCTGAGAAACTACATCTGGCCATATCTATGGCACCTATCTTCTCTACCCTGCCCGCGTGGCGTCCGCCTTCGAAAGGGGTTTGGATAAAAGCGTCTATCATACTCTGAACGACTCCCATTCCCACCACTCTTTCGCCGAAACAGAGTATCTGGGCATTGTTGTGCGCCCTACTCATGGCCGCTGTATAGGCATCGTGACAGAGTGCGGCGCGGATTCCCTCTACCTTGTTGGCGGCTATACTAATACCGATACCAGTACCGCAAATCAATATGCCGAAGCTCCCTTCGTCAGCTCTTACCGCCTCCGCACACTTTCTGGCATAGTCGGGATAATCGACTCTCTCGGCCGTTTCGGGCCCGAGGTCCACCACCTCGACACCTTTGGAGGCGAGATACTCCTTGACTTCGTTTTTGTAGTGGAAGCCGGCATGGTCGGTAGCAATGTAGAATTTCATCTTCTCTCCTTTTCTATCTTTTATTGAAATATGGCACTATGGCAGAATCAGATGGAGTATCCATCCCACCGGAGCGAAAAATATATCCGCTATCGGGGTAAAGAGTATGGCGATGAGAATGAACATTCCGTAGGGGTAGAGTTTCTCGTAACTCTGCACGAATCCGTTCCATCTCATTTTGGCCGCGAGGAAACGCAGAGCCTGTGAACCGTCCAGAGGAGGTATCGGCCAGAGGTTGAAAACGGCCAGAACGACATTGAGCATCACACTCTGCGTCAGGAAGAGATAGATGAAGGCCGTAAAAATACTCTGGGGCGGATAGAAGAGTGGCAGAATCGTCGCCATCAGCATAGCGAGAGCGAGATTGTAGGTAATGCCCGCCAGCGATACGGCGATAGCCGCACCATAACCACCGCCACTGATGACTCTGTTCATATCTATCGGTACAGGCTTGGCCCATCCGAAAAGAAATGGCGCTCCGGAAGCGTAGAGTACTATCGGTATCAGAACGGTACCTACCGGGTCTATGTGGACGATGGGATTGATACTCAGTCTCCCCATCGCTTTGGCCGTACCGTCTCCATATTTCCACGCCACCCAGCCGTGCATAATCTCATGCCCCACCACCGCCACCATGATGGCAAGTACCGATGCCGCTATCTTCAGAATTTCAAGTTCACTCATAATCAATCGTCTCTCGGTATCTCATATTGAAAGCTCTCCACGACTCTGCCTATTCTGTCCCATCTTATGCTAAAGCGGTGTCTATCCCAGCGCTCCTGACACTCTTTGGAGTCGAGCCGTATATTTTTGCAGACCTTTTCGAGAGCCTGATGGTCTCTGCCCCCGCCTTTGCCATACATCACTCTGTCGTAGCTTCTATACTCCATACTGAAATAGATGACCCAAGGCTTGCCTATTATGAGAGAGTATGGAACCTCTCCCCAGAAACGGCTATCTTCAGAATTGTCTCTGTTGTCCCCTATCATATAGAAGTTGTCTCTATCCACCTTTTTATAGAAGACATTCACCGGTGCATCCGCAATGGTATATACTGGAGCGTCGAGCTCCTCCACGAAGAGAGGCTTCATATCTATCTCGGATATGCGATAGAGCATCAGCAAAAAGCTGTTGGCGTCATACTCTGGACGATACTGGATACCGGGGTACTTTTCCATATAGGGGTTGAGTACCCAGAGTCTGCCCATTGCCTTGACGATTTTATCGGTGGGATAGTTTCGTCTTATATAGTCGTCGCCCTCATGGAAATGTATCAGCAGATGCTTGTCGTAGTAGAGAATCTCATCTCCTCCGACAGCTACGCACCTCTTGACGAAGTGGGTTTTTCTATCTTTGGGGACATAGAAGATTACAATATCCCCCCTCTTGGGCCTCTCTCCGCCGATTATGTGCCCGTCTCCTCTGAAGTCGGGCAGCAGCTTGAGCCCCAGCCACGGCAATTCCGGTATGGTGATACCGTAACTGAACTTTTTGGCGAAGAGAAAATCTCCTATGAGCAGAGTCCTCTTCATCGAACCGCTCGGAATCACGAAGGATTGGGCGACGAAAAATATCAACAACAGTACGATTATTATCGTACCCGTCCAGCTGCTGGAGAAACGGTATAGACCGTGTGCTATCCTCTTCATCCGGAGATTCTCGCTTTGGCTGCCTTGAGAGTATTGGAGAGAAGCATGGCTATCGTCATGGGTCCCACACCTCCGGGTACGGGAGTGATATAGTCGCATTTGGGGGCGACACTGTCGAAATCCACATCACCCACGAGTCTGCCATCGTCCAGACGGTTGATACCTATATCTATGACGACCGCACCCTCCTTGACCATATCCTCTTTTATCAGCCCGGGTACTCCCACACCGACTATGACGATATCGGCGCGGCGGGTATGCTCCCTGAGCTCTCTGGTGTATATGTGCGTTACGGTCACGGTAGCGTTGGCGTTGAGCAGGAGAGCGGCCATCGGTTTGCCGACGATATTGCTCGCTCCTACTACACAGACATCCTTCCCCTGCAGGTCTATGCCGTACTCTTCGAGCATTCTCATCACCCCGAGAGGGGTACAGGGCACGAAGCCGTCGAGATTGGTGGCCAGCCTGCCTACATTGTACGGATGGAAGCCGTCCACATCTTTCGCCGGATCTATCACTTCGAGAATGGCATTCGTATCTATATGTTCGGGTAGGGGCAACTGCACGAGAATACCGTCTATACGGGGATTTTCGTTTATCATCTCTATGGTGCCCACTATCTCCTCCTGGGAGATGGTATCGGGCATACTGTGCGTAATAGAGTAGAAGCCGACCTTTTCGCAGGCTCTGGCCTTCATCTTCACATAGGCGTGGCTGGCCGGGTCGTCACCCACGAGTATCACCGCCAATCCCGGCACTATATTGTGTCTCTCCTTGAGAAGTTGTACTTCGGCCTCCACTTCCTTCTCTATTTTGGCCGAAAGAGATTTACCGTCTATAAGCTCCATTTTTCTCACTTTCCAGTTAAAAATGGGAAACCGCCGCATCTCCCTTGCCCATCAGGAGGGAATATACGGCGGTACCCTTCGATTTTGGGTATTATTATATCCAAAATGACAAAATGGAGAGTTTCATTGACAAAGAGGATATTCATCGTCGGCTTTCTGCTTCTGCTCTCGCTGAGGGCGGAAGATTTCATATCCAACTACGAATATGGCCAGATGCTCTACGCCAACCCCCGAGGTGTCGCCTGTATCCCCTGCCACGGCGAGACGGGAGAGGGGAGAAAGATAGTCTCCTATAGAGATGACGACGGCAAAAAGAGAGAGCTCTACGGTGCGGATATTAGGAGGGTTTCGCTCAACGATATGAGAAGGGCCATACGAAACGGCCCGGGAGTGATGCCGAAATATTTTTTGACCGACAGAGAGATAGAGGCCATCTACGAATATATCAAAACCGTCAACGACTCCCACAGCAGGGATATCGACACTATAGAGTGGTAGTTCCCCTCCGGCAGAGACTCAGCGCCACCCCTTCGCGAAGACCGTCGTCGATTACGAGCGCCTCTCTGGCACAGACAATCTCGAAAAGCTTGAGAAAAATGAGTATGCCGGCGGCTATGAGATCGCCTCTGCCCACACCGACGGCCCTCTCCCTCTGCGCTTGCTCCATGAGTCTCAATCTCTCGTAGCACTCTTCAAGCTCTCGGGGAGTCAGGGTGGTACCGTTGACCCTCCTGGCATCGTAACTGTAGTAGTCCATACCGAGTCTGAGTGCGGCTATGGTCGTGGGTGTACCGGCTGTGGCCACGAAAAGCGTATCGTCCATCGCATCGGGCTTGACGCTCTCGAAAAAGGCGGCTATCTCCCTACTCTCAATCTCCAGCTTTGCGTGGATATCCTCTATAGAGTCGCCACTTTGAGCCAGAGTCACTATACCCAGAGAGAAGCTTCGGGCGACGAACCCTTCCCCCTGTGCGACAACAAGCTCGGTAGAGCCTCCGCCTATATCCACGAGTACGATATTTTCTGCCTCTACACCAAGCCTCTTCAATCTCTCTCTCACCGCCAAAAGGGTATATCCCGCCTCACTCTCTCCATCTATGACGCGAAAGGAGATACCGCTCTCCTTCTCTATACGACTCAACGCCTCCTGCGCGTTTAGTGCCCTTCTGAAAGCCTCAGTCGTAACAGCATCCATCGTGCAATCCTGCATATCGAAAGAGCCTACTGCCTCTTTTACGGCATTTACGATTCTATCGACTGCGGCATCCGATATCCTGCCGCTTTTGGCCAGACCGTCGGCCGTGGAGACTATCTTCTCGAAACTATGGATGAACTCCCCGCTTCCACACTCCAGCACCACGGCTCTCAAAGTGTTGGAACCGAGGTCGAAAGCGACCGCGCAGCCATCCACACTCATTCGGCAAGAGTGATTTTGTGCTATGAAATCGACTCCTCTTTTCATCTCTTCATAACCTTGCAAAGATTCCATCCCTTTCGACAAAGATATCTCAACTTTCAAATTTTCCATAGACTCCGGCTACTTTCCGCTTCCGTCGAGACGGGCTTTGGCTTGTGCTATTATCTCCTCGTCGCAGGCCATATCGAGCCATCTGAATCGCTGACCGCTCTGTACGGTACCGTCGAGAATATCTCCACTCTCTCTATATTTGAGGTCGAGTCTGGCTATCTCGAAACCGTCGTCCGTGCGGGAAAACTCTCTCAATCGGCTGTTGTCGGGGTCTTTGCTGTATAGAAAGCAGAAACTCTCCAGCCCGTTTCTGCCCACTCTTCCTCTCAACTGGTGCAGGGTGGCCAGCCCCAGCCTTTCGGCGCCCACTATCACTATCGTGGTCAGTCTCGGCAGAGATATACCCACCTCTATGACAGTAGTGGCCAGCAGTATCCTGCCTCTATCTCTGAACTCTTCGAGAATCTTCTCCTTGTTTCTGTCGCGACCGTGGGTCACATAGACCCCTTCGTAGCGCTTCTCCCAGAAGCCTCTGGCCTCTTCGATAGACTGATAGGGTATCTCCTTGCTGCTCTCTACGAGAGGATAGACCAGCAGTATCTGATGCTCCTTTTCGAGCTCTTTGTGTATATGTTCGAGCAGACGGCCGAAAGAGTCTCTGCCAATCACCTCCGTCCTGATATTCCTCTCGAAAGGTCTGTGGGCTATGATACTCACATCCACAAGTTCGGACTCCATCATAGCCTGGGTTCTTGGTATCGGCGTGGCGGAAAACTGTATATAGTGGGGTCTTCTCTCTCCTTCGCTCACCATGCTTTCGAGCGAAGCTCTCTGTGCGGTGCCGAATCTGTGCTGCTCATCCACCATCACCAAAGCGGCCCGGGGGAGCTTTTCGAGATAGAGTATGGCGTGTGTACCGATGATGAAGTCCGCACTCTCATACTCACCCTCCATCGAGCCCTGCACTACAAGAGCGAGAGAGAGCCTGCCGGAGAGATACTTTTTGGCCTCTTCATATATCTGTCTCGCCAATATCGAGGTGGGAGCCATCAGTATGGACCTCCTCTCTCCCGCCATCACGGCCGCGGTGAAGATGACCATGGTCTTGCCGCTTCCTACATCACCTATGACCACTCTTCTGGCCGCCCTCTCCTCTCTCATGAGGTCCCTTCTTATATCGACTATCGCCCTCCACTGTCCCGGCGTCAATTCGAAGGGGAGGGAGTCTATGAACTCGCCGGGGTCGTTTTTCAGAGCCTCGAGTGCGGGAAACTCCTCTCTTTTGCCTCTGAGTTTTTTCAGATGGTTGTAGGCCTCCACGAACTTCAGTACCCTGAGAGTCTCCTTCTCCTGAGGGCTGGGTATCTCCGCCTCGCCCGAAGGGAAATGGAGTCGCATAATCTTCGCCGCCTCGAAACTGTCGAGCCCCTCTTCATATAGCGCCCTCTCGTTGAGATACTCCCCAAGCAGGGCTCTGAAGATACTCTCTTTTACGGAGACTTTGTAGCGGGGAAGAATATCGCCATACTCCTTCAATACTTTCGGCTGAACTATCTGAAGGCTCTTTCCAAAGAGGGTGACTCTCCCTCTGACGATATGTCTGCTCCCTTTGCAAAAGAGTCTTTTGTGGTAGCTCGTGACTCTGAAGAATACGGCTTGTATATTTTTCGAGCAGGAGGGAAGATGGAGCTCGAGCAGCAATCTGTTGCCAAGCTCCCGACTCTTCAGGACTTCGACCTCGAGAGTGTTCTCTCTGCCCACGACAGGTTCGCGAAGCAGTCGCCTGTCTTCGTAGGAGCTCGGTATGAGCAGAGCCAGATCCAGCAGAGTCCGTATCTTCAGTCTGCTCCAAACTCTTTTGGCCTCCTCCTTCTGCATAGATTCGCTCCCGACTACTCTCTTTGAGGCACTCCCCACCTCCGGGCAGGAAAACTACCGAAGTCCACACCGTCCCCGATATCAGTGGGAGTCACCGCGTGCGAGCTTTTCGAGGAGCCTGACCATCAATCTCACGCCGGCACCGCTGGCACCCACAGGATTCTCACCCCAGACATGCTCCACGAAAGCGGGACCGGCTATATCGATATGTGCCCACTTCTGTCTATGGTGCTCGTCTATGAACTCCCCGAGGAAGATTCCGGCAGTCAATGCCCCTCCGTAGCGTGTATTGGAGATATTGCAGATATCGGCCACCTCACTCTTGAGACTCTTCTTGAGATATCTGTTGAATGGGAGTTTGGCCGCCATCTCGCCGCTGAGCGTATCGGCCGCATAGAGCACTCTCTGGATAGGCTCTTCGCTCCAGCCCATTACACCGGAGGTGTATTGCCCCAGACCGACCACACAGGCACCAGTGAGTGTGGCGAAATCGAAGAGATAGTCGGCTTTGACCTTCTCCTGGGCATAACAGAGCACATCCGCCAATACCAGTCGCCCCTCGGCATCGGTATTGCGCACCTCTATAGTCTTGCCATTTTTGGCCCTGAGCACATCGTCGGGTTTGTATGCATCTCCGCCTATCATATTTTCGACCGCGCCGACGAAACCGTGCAGCTCTATAGGCAGTTTGAGAGCGGCGACAGCCCTCATGATTCCCAGTACGGCCGAGCCTCCGCTCTTGTCCGCCTTCATGGTGACCATGAAGTCCGAAGGTTTCAGGCTCAATCCTCCACTGTCGTAAGTGAGCCCCTTGCCCACGATAGAGACGACGGCTACGGGATTTTCCGGCCTGTAGCTCAGATGGATGAGCCTCGGCTCATGACGGCTCGCCCTCGCTACCGCGAGCATGGCCTCCATCTTCTCATCTCTTAGACGCTCTGTATCGAGTATTTCACATTCGAGTCCGTACTCCTTCGCGATGGAGTCTGCTATCTGCGCCATCGTTTCGGGATAGCAGTCGTCTGGTGTCGTATTTACGATATCACGAACGAAGTTGACCGCATCGGCACTGATGATACCCTTCTCTACCGTACGCTGTACGGCGGGAATATCCAGCTCGAAACCGTTGTACTCTTCGAGTGATATGCGAATCTTGTGCAGACCCTTGTCGCTCTTTTTGCTCTTGTATCTGTCGAAGGTGTAACCTCCGAGCAACAGACCCTCCACCTGCGCTCTGAGTACCGAAGTACATTTGGGATGGTTGAGATAGCTCGCCATCTTCGCCGTTTTGTAGTTTTTGCTGCCAAGAGCCCTCACGGCCGACGCACAAGCCGCCCTGATATCCGAAGCACCTATCGAATCGGCCCCTACATAGAGTCTCCTCTTCTCCGGAAGCAGTATCGTCTCGTCCTGCTCGGCGCCGAAACCGGCCTCTTCGAGAAGCTCACGGTCCGCATCCACGAAGCGCTGGTCGAAATTTCCGTTTATCACTATCACTATCTCGATATCCGCCTCTATCTCACTAAGCAGTTTCTCATAGAATTTGACTCTCTTCATCCATTATCCTCTCTTCAAAAAAGATTTTTCTCTCTCACTCGGCACCGCCGAAAGAGAGTAACTCTTTGGCCTGCATCATATCTTTGTCTCCCCGACCGGAGAGATTTATCAATATCACCTTGCCTCTCCTCTCCTCTTCGCCCATCTTGCGCAAAAACGCCACTGCATGCGAACTCTCGAAAGCCGGAATTATACCCTCGCTGCGCGAAAGCCAGACGAAAGCGTCCAGAGCCTCTCTGTCGGTGATATGGTCGTAGCGCACCTTCCCCAACTCTTTGAGATAGGCGTGTTCGGGTCCTATACCGGGATAGTCGAGTCCGGCCGAGATGGAGTGGGCTTCGAGTATCTGCCCCTCCTCATTCTGCAGCAGATAACTCATCTGTCCATGCAGGACCCCCGGACTCCCTTTGGCAAGGCTCGCACCGTGTCTGCTGTCGAGGCCCAGTCCGCCCGCCTCTATACCGATACACTCCACCCCCTCGTCTTCGAGAAAATGGTTGAATATACCCATAGCGTTGGAGCCGCCCCCTATGCAGGCTATCACCTTGTCTGGGAGTCTGCCCTCTGCAGAAACTATCTGCGCTCTCGCTTCCCATCCGATGATGGACTGTATGTCCCTTATCATCATAGGATAGGGGTGGGGGCCTGCGACCGTTCCTATTACATAGAATGTATCTCTGGCATTGGTCACCCAGTGGCGTATGGCATCGTTCATCGCGTCTTTGAGCGTCCTCGACCCGCTCTGTACGGCATGTACTTTCGCACCCAGAAGCTTCATCCTGAAAACATTCAGCTCCTGACGCGCCACATCCTTGGCACCCATGAAGATTTCGCACTCCAGACCGAAAAGGGCGGCGACCGTAGCCGTAGCCACTCCGTGCTGTCCGGCACCCGTCTCCGCGATTATCTTTTTCTTGCCCAATCTTTTGGCGAGTATGGCCTGTGCGACCGTATGGTTTATCTTGTGTGCACCGGTATGGTTGAGGTCTTCTCTCTTCAGATAGACACGCGCATCCAGCTCTTTGGAGAGATTCTCGGCCAGATAGAGTGAACTCGGCCTTCCCACATAGTTTTTGTAGTAGTAGTCCACCTCTCTCCAGAACTCTTCATCGAAACGCACCGCTTCGTAGTCTCTCTTCAGCTCTTCGAGTACCGGCATCAGCGTCTCCGGTACGAAACGACCTCCGAATATTCCGAAGTGACCCAGCTCATCCGGGTCGTAACGGCTCTCTTTAGGTATATAGAAACTGCTCTCTTGCATCTTTTTTCCCATAGCTCATGAATTTCACGCCTGATTATAGCCAAAAAGTATCTATTATCGGGAATCTGGGTCATAGAAGGCAATGCCGACAGATATCACGATATAAGAGGACCAAAGTCCCTGCTCCTGATAGATGGACTTCTTTATCAAGGCGATAGTTGGCGCGTATGAACTTCGATGTTGAATCTGCGATCAAAGTCGCACCCCCCCCACAAAAAAACGATTAAACTCTTCTGGGGCGGCGTGCAGTGATGTGGAAGCAATAGCGTCTTCCTATAAATATAGGAAGTTTTCGGAAATATTCGTCGGTTTCGAAGCAAATCCGACTATATGTCGCGACAGTTCTTGCAGATACCGTATATGTTTATCTGTCTCCTAAAAGGCTTAAAAGATGAACTTCGGGCTATCTTCTCGGTCTCCTCTTTTATAGACTCCCGCATGGGCATATCGCTTACACTTCCGCACTTTTTACATATCAGATGTAGATGCTCCTCTCTTTTGAGCTCGTATTTCGATTTCTCACCCGAAATGGGGACTTCGACCACCACACCCTCCTGTACCATAGTCAGGATATTCTTATAGACAGTAGCGAGTGAGATAGTGGGATGTGTTTTTAGTACGGTCTCGTAAATCTCTTCGATATTGGCATGACCCATCGTATCGAGTGCCGACAATATGGTCATTCTTTGAAAAGTAGCTTTCAAAGAGTGCTCTTTAAGCATTTTCGCGTAATCTCTCATCTCAACTCTTTTACAACTTCAGATATTCGGCAAAGGCAGGAAACATCGACAAAGAGAGCCTTCCCCTAACTTCCGGGGAAGGTGGAAACGAAGAATTCCTCCGCCTGAAGAGGGAAGCTTTAAAGCTCTTGGGCATGTTTGGCGAGATACTCCGCCACACCCTGTGTATTGGGTTTCATCCCCTCTTCGCCTTTGTGCCATCCGGCGGGACACACCTCTCCGTGTTCGTTGCTAAAGAGCATGGCATCGACCATTCTGAGCATCTCGTCTATATTTCTACCGAGAGGAAGGTCGTTGATTACCGCATGTCTGACAGTACCGTCCTTGTCTATGAGGAAAGAGCCTCTCAGGGCGACTGCATCGTCGAGCAGTACATCGTAGTCTCTGGCTATCTGCTTGCTCAAATCCGACACCAGAGGATAAGCTACACGCCCGATACCGCCCTTCTCCACGGGAGTCTCTCTCCATGCGAAGTGGCTGAATTGAGAATCTACCGAACAGCCGATTACATTGATACCTCTGTCGTGAAACTCTTTGAGCCTGTGGTCGAAAGCGATAAGCTCGGAAGGACAGACGAAAGTGAAATCCAGAGGGTAGAAGAAGAGTACGGCTCCATTCTCCCCGAGGTTTTCATAGAGATTGAAATCCTCTTTTATCGTTCCGTCGGCAAGTACCGCCGCCGCTGTGAAATCAGGTGCTTTTTTCGTCACTATCATAGTTACTCCTATCTAATATTTTTTATTTGTTAATGCAAGTTTATCTCAAAAAACTTAACGAATGATAAATATTCGATATCACTCTCCACTTTTTATTTCGGATATTTGTCGAAATGGGTGAGGCCGAAATCCATTTTCATCTCTTCGGATATATCTATCACTCCTCTTTCGGCGAGGCTTTCGAGTATCTTTTCATCGCAGAGAGTATCTGCCGGCCACTCTCTCGTATATCCGTCGAGTTCGTTTTTGTTGCTGGCGTCTATGGCTATGAAGGGTTCGAGAAGCACATCCCTCTGTGCATCGATATTGTTCACCACTCTCCAGACGAGCATATAGGGATTATCCAGATCGTTGTCGGCGGCATCGACCACAATCAATACGCGCAGATACTCGGCCAGCACGGATAGCCTCGCTATGAGAGCCTTCTGGTTTTCCCGTTTTCTCACGGCTACCACCGTCACCGGATTCGCACTCTCTTGAAAATATTGTTTCAGAGCGACTATAGAGGCATCTATCTCTCTCATCTTCGTCAGCAAGTCGGCGTCGTCGAGGTATCTTCCGTTCGGTTTTTCCACTTCGGCTCCCGTGGCGTCTATACCCAGTTTGCCACCCACCAGCATTGCAGGACTGGCGTGATCGAGCTGGTCCACGATACCGTCGCTTATGACTATGCGCTCTTTGTCGAGTCTGTCGAGTATATATCTGCTCAGGGCTTCGTAGTCGTCCAGTTTCGGGGCATCCTCACCCACGAAGATGGCATGTTTGACGAAGCTCATCTGCCCCACTCCCCAGAAGGCATGCATGAACTGCCTGGCGTGTCCTTTGTAGCGTACCGCCATCTTGGCGAGTATGAGGTTGTGGAAAACCCCGTTTTCGGGCATATTGTAATCTATGAGCTCTGGTGCCATAGGTTTGAGAAGCGGCAGGAATATCCTCTCCGTCGCCCAACCCATATATTTGTCTTCCAGCGGCGGTTTGCCCACTACCGTGGCGCTAAATACCGGCTTCGCCTTCATCGTTATCTTCTCCACCTCCATCACGGGGAAAAGTTCGGGCAGGGTGTAGTAGCCGGTATGGTCTCCGAAGGGCCCTTCCATCTCCATCTCCCGGGGGTCCACGAAACCCTCTATCACGATATCGACATCCGAAGGTATATAGATGTCGTTGCTCAGGGATTTCACCAGCCGGGCATTCGTGTTGCGGATATATCCGTAGAGCAGCAGCTCGAAGACTCCGTGCGGCATGGGAGCCTGAGCGCACCAGATATAGAGCGGGTCACCCCCTATGGCTACGCTTACGGGCATCTTTTTGCCGGCTTCTCTATACTGGTCGAAAAAGTGGCTGGCATCCTTGTGTATCTGCCAGTGCATACCAAGACGCTTCTTGTCGTACTGTTGCAGTCGGTACATTCCCAGATTCTGCATCGAGCCGTCGAGAGAGATCGTATATACCTGCCCCATAGTGATGAATCTGCCACCATCTTCGGGCCAGGTTCTGAGAATCGGAAGTCTATCCAGATCGACATCGCTCTTCTCAATGACAATCTCCTGGCAGGCTCCCCTCTCTCCCGACCTTTTGGGAAATATCTTTTTGAGTGCGAAGAGTCTGGGTATCATGGAGAGTTTCTCTCTGAATGTTACGGGCGGCTTGAACTTCATCAGAGCCTCTATACCCTCTCCCAGCTCATCGGGGTCTGCGCCCATGATTTTGCGGGTCAGCTCTTTGTTGGCGAAGATATTCATCAATACAGGCATATCGTACTCTATGCCCTTGTCCGCATATATCGGCCTGGTAAAGAGCAGAGGTCTGCTCTCTTCCCCCTTTTTCACTTCGAGATAGGCTATGTGGGGTATCTCCAACTCCACATCCAGAGGCTCGTCTATCACCTTCAGACCACCGTTGTTTTTCAACCACTCTACGACATTTTTCATAGATATCACCTTCGATTTTTTAGCTGTATTCTATCGCATATGAAGAGGTATTTGTTTTTGTATGGGATTTTTTCCTCAATCAACGGATAACAAAAGCGGCACGCCCGCAAAACCACATAGCAAAACAAGAGTGCAAAATCGAAAAGCATAAGGCTCCTATCGTCATCTTCCGATAATTTCGGCAAAGTCCTTCGGAATATTTCGAACCGATACTTTTGAAACTCTCTCATATATGCTATAATCGAGAGAAAATATCTATAATTGAGCCAGAAAAGGCGAGGGTGGGCGATCGCTATGAATATTGTCGAGAGAATCTCAATCTTCAGTTCGGGATTGACTTTTTTGTATATACAAAAAGAGTTCGCCTCTTTGGATGAGGAGAGACTAAACGAACTGAAAAAGATCTTCAAGGCGGTATTTGTCGCTGAAGGTTGCGACGAAGGGTGGAGAGAGTACCACAGGGTCAAGATGAAAACGGGCTCTTTTCCCGATATCGTCATGACCGATCTGGAGATAGACAATTCCAGGTCGATAAGGATGATAGATAAAATCTATCTCGAAAATGCGGAGCAGACCTTTATAGCGATTTGCGCTTTCTCTGAAAGAAGCGAGATAGAGCGCTGTATAGATCTGGGTATGAACTATCTCATGACGAAACCGCTTAAAAGAGAGCAGTTTTACAGTGTGCTCGGCAGGTGTTGTAAAGAGATATATCATCGCAAGTGGGAGAGACGAAGGAGAGAGGAGTTGGAAGAGGAGCTTTCCGCACTTCGCAGGAGATGCGAAGAGAAGGAGAAACTTCCGCAGGAGTATAGAGGGGAGAACGACATCCCGGAAAAAGAGGATAGCGAAGAGATGAAAAGTAGCCTGGAAGATATAGCCGGAATAGATTTCGAAGATGGATTGCAGAGAATGGGCGGAGACAGCGAACTCTATCTCAGTCTGCTCCAAAGTTTCTGCGAAATCTATCGAGACAGCGTATCCAAGATGAAAAGTCTGGCAGAAAACGGAGGTCTGGACGAGCTCGGACCCGTCGCACACGGTGTCAAGGGAGCCGCGGGGAATATCTCCGCCAAGTCGATTTACGATACGCTCATAGCCATAGAAAAGAGTGCCAAAGAGAAGAGGATGGATAGCCTCGAAACCCTGCTCGATAGATATGAAGAGCAGTTCGACAATCTCTGCAGGTCTGTACGGAAAGTGAATATAGGAGGTGACTCCGCGCAAGAGGCCGGAGAGGATGAGAGCGTGGATATGAGCTCGAGAGAGGATATCATGGCCCTGCTGGCGGAACTCTACGAAATGGCGAGGAGGAGAAAAGCTTTGGAGTGTAGGAATATCGTCGATAGTCTGGAAAAATATATCTGGCCTGCAAAAATGGCAAGAGAGTTACAGATAATATCCAGGGCTATAAAGCGCTATAGATTCAAAGAAGCAATATCTACTATGGAAGCCTTGAATGAAAAAGATATTGATAATAGATAGTGACGAGATAAGCATAACTCTACTGCTTGGAATTCTCGGAAAAGAAGGTTACGATTTAAGTGTCGTTTTGGATGCTGATGAGGTTTTCGAAGCTCTCGAAGAGGAGATACCCGATATCATATTGATGGAGATTATGCTCAAGGAAAAAAGCGGTATCGAGATCTGCAAAAAGATAAAAAGTGACACTCGATTCGGAGCTATTCCGGTCGTCATTCTAAATTCGACGGGGAATCTCTTCTTCGAGGCGATTTGGGATGCGGGGGCCGATGCCATAATAGACAAACCCATAACATCCCAATACCTACTCGAGACGATAGCGGAGCTGATATAGAGCCTGCCTCTATCCTCTCCTGCCCAGCGGGTCGTCGCTTCTACTCTTTTTTCTGCGTCTTTCAAACGCTTCGTTGGATGGTGTATCGCTCACGGTGAAATATCCGTATCCGTAGAGTACACAACCCTTGCATCCGGGCTCACAGGGATGCAAAAGCAGTCTGCACCAGTCCGCTTTTGTATCTTTGAGAGTCTGATACTGACATCCCCAACCACTTGCCATCTCAAGCTCCTCGATGCAAAATGAATACCAGCAGACTCAATGCGGCTATGGCATAAATACCGATATTGAGCTCGGATATTTTAGCGCTGAGTATCTTTAGTATCGTATAGACGACGAAACCGGCGGAGAGTCCTGTCGTTATGGAGAAGGTCAGGGGCATGAGCATCACGGTCAGAAAGACGGCCGCAATCGTAGCCATATCCATCGATGAAAAATCGAGTTTGCCCAATTCGGCGAACATCAACATACCGACCACTATCAGTACGGGGTATATGGCCGGTTCGGGGATGGCTTTGAAGAAGGGGAGCATGAAGAGTGTGCTTATGAAGAAGAGTGCCGTGAAGATGGCGGTCAATCCTGTTCTACCTCCCTCTTCCACCCCACTGGCGGACTCTATGAAAGCGGTGGTCGTAGAGACTCCAAGGAGAGCTCCCGTAGCCGTGGCGAGGGCATCGGCTTCGAGCGTTTTTTGCAGAGACCTGTCTTTGTCCTCCTTTTCGCGGAAGAGCCCCGCTCTCTCTCCCACACCGGTAAGTGTACCTATGGAGTCGAACATATCGGTGATGAGAAATGTCAGGATAACCGGCACGAGAGAGAGACTCAGGGCCGAAAGGATATCGAGATGGAAGGCTATCGGGGCTATCGATGCGGGCATACTGAAGAGACTTTCCGGCAACTCGCCCATACCGGCAATCCATCCCACTACGGAGGTGATGACTACCGAAAGGATAAAAGCGCCCTTGATTCTGTAGATATAGAGAGTGAGCGTCAGCAATATACCGAAAATACCGAGAAGCACCGCCGGGTCGTGCAGATTGCCCAGCTCTACATATGTCTCTTTGTTCGAGACGACGATACCGAGATTTTTAAGACCTATAAAAGCGAGAAAGGCCCCGATACCGGCGCTGATAGCCCTTCTAAGATCCATCGGGATGGAGAGCATCACCCACTCTCTGAATCTGGTGAAAGATAGTATCACGAAGACGGCACCGGAGATGAAGACGACACCCAAAGCCGTCTGCCACGGCAGTTTCATCCCCAGAACCAGACCATAGGTGAAGTATGCGTTCAATCCCATCCCCACACTCATGGCCACCGGCGTATTGCTCCAAAGACCGTTGAAGAGGGTCGCTATGATGGTTACGAGTGCGGTGGCTGTCACCAGCGCCGGCATCGGCATACCGGCGTCGGACATGATGAAGCTGTTTACCGGCACGATATACATCATCGTCAAAAAGGTGGTAAAACCGGCCAGCAATTCCGTCTTGAGGTCACTGCCTCTCTCTCTCATTTTGAAATAGTCGAGCATTCTACACTCCTTTTTTCGAACTTTACAAATTATAGCGAGAACTTATGAAACGGCAATTTCGTTATAATCGGATTCGATTTTTCGCCGGGAGAAGAGAGTATGAAGAGAAGAGAGGTGATATTCCATATAGGTATGCCCAAAACCGCAACCTCCTACCTGCAGAAAAATTTCTTTCCACTGCTCGAGCTTCAATATCTGGGCAAACATTACGACTCCGCAATCGACAGCCGCAAAAGAGACAGGGAATTTGCTAAAGTCTTTTCGCAACTCTTCTCCATGCAGGCCTTTACGGACAATAGCACAATCTATCGTGAGATATCGGGCTTTATGGCACCAGAGGGGAAAGTCCTCTACAGCAACGAACTCATCTGCGGCTCATCGAGAGTGAACTTCTCCAATGCCTACCAAAACGCCCTGCATCTGAAAAAAATATCGCAGGATGCGAAAATAATCTTCATTACGAGGCGTCAGGATACGCTGATAGAGTCTCTATACAGACAGGCGATAAGAGGCGGTTACTCCGGCAGTATAGAGAGTTTCATAAACTACCGCAAAGGTAGATTCGAGAGGTCGGTCCCCGGCAAGGGGGGCTGGATGGATATCTACTCTCTCGACCTCTACAGCTGGTCCCTCTTCTACCGTGAACTTTTCACGGAGGAGAGGACACTGATACTGCCCTATGAGATGCTCAAAAGCGACAAAGAGAGATTTCTCGCAAAGATTTCGTCTTTTATGGCTGTGGACTGTCCAAAGCCCCGGAGCGATGAAAGTACCAATGCAAGAGACTCGTATGCAATGTTGAACGCTATGAGAGCGCTGAATATCTGTCTTTCGAAAAGGGTACAGAATCGTATCAACGACATACTCTTTTTCGATAGAATCTTCTCCTTTTTGAACCATATCGCCCTTGGGAGGGAATTTCTGTCGGAGAGACTCGCCGGCGAAATCCTCTCTTTCTGCGAAGAGTCGAACGAAAAACTGTCAGATTTGATCGGAGAGGATTTGGCCCGCTACGGCTATCACGGATGAGCCCCCTCTCCTGCGCGCAGACTCAAAGCCAGACTCCGTTTTGCAGACGATAGACAAGAGGATAGAGAGATACCGTGAGGGTGAAAAGATTCAACATTGCGAAAGAGAGAGACTCCATTTTGCCCGTATCGACCTTTAGAAAGATTTTGCATATCGAAGCCGCCATAGTGCCGAAAGAGCCTCCGAAGAGGGTAGCCCAAATCAGATATCCGGCGTAGTGATACTCTTTTTGCATCATGCAGAATGGGCATTTGTGCGTAGGGAGCTCATATACATATGTTCCGAAAAAATATACGACCGCATAATAGGAGATATAGACGAAGAGGAGCGTTGCGAGGAGTTTCGCAAGAGTCTGCCCCGTATAGTGCGCAAAGACAATGAGCGACCAGCTCAGATAGAAAAGTATGAGCAGTTTTTCGATATCTAGACCGAAGGGGAGAGGGTTGGCCCCCTCGAGCTGTCCGAATAGAGCCGAACAGCAACTCACCGGCCTTGTCGGATCGATATCGAGAAAATATGAAAAGTCGAGCCATAGCTCCACGGAGGCGACTATGAATATGGCTATGAATATCCACATTTTGATCTTGAACCACGGATAGTTCTTCGCCTCGAGGTCGTAGTGGTTTACGGCCATCCAGAGAATGAGAGCGAAAACGAGAAAGAGTTTGACGAAGAGCAGAGGCATCCCGTAGGAGTTGGCGCTTATGACACCAGCCGCGCACATGGCACCCGGGACGAGGGTGTTGAGATTGTCTATGGCGAATACGAAATATGGCAGAAGTAGGAACTTCATGACGAAGGCGAAAATCAGTATCGTCATCACGAGGTAGGCCTCTCTCTCCAGCGCGTACTGCTCCTGGCTGAAACTTCCGAAATCCCATTTCGGAATGATTTTGAGAGATATGAGAAAGGCCGGAATCATCAGCAGATAGAGGATGGCTTCGCTCAGAAGATATATCTGTACCTGTGTATCCAAGAGTATGGGGTTCAACTCTCTCTCCCTTCCTCCACGACTCTTCCATCCTCCATATGGACCACTCTCGCTTCGAAGGGGAGATGGTCGAAGATAGGGTCGTGTGTGGCTATGACGATACTCTTGCCCATATCGTGCAGTTTCGAAAGAATCTCTACGAATCTTTCACTGTTGGCCCTGTCGAGATTGGCCGTCGGTTCGTCGCAGAGTATGATTTCCGGGTCGCTGGCGAGGGCTCTGGCGATAGCCGTCCTCTGCTTCTCTCCACCCGAAAGTCTGCCGGCACTCATCGATGCCTTGTGTGAGATATTCGCCACTTCCATACTCTCCCGTACTCTCCTCTCGACCTCTTCGAAATCCAGATTCATAGGTACCAGCGGCACCATGACATTCTCTCTTACGCTGAAATTCTCTATCAGATTGTAGTGCTGGAATATCATCCCTATATGTTTGCCTCTGAATCTGGAGAGATGTCTGTCGGGGAGTTTGGCTATCGCCTCCCCATCCACGACGACTTTCCCCGAAGAGGGGTGGTCGAGTCCGGCCATTATACCCAGCAGTGTCGTTTTGCCGCTTCCGCTGATACCCTTCAAAATCACACACTCGCCTCTTCGCACTTTCATATCTATATCCCTGAGAGCGTGAAATCTCTCTCCCGAGTTGTCGTAGTGTTTCTGCAAATCCTCTATCTCTATGATATAGCTCATAGCATAGCCTCCTTGGGGTCGCTTACGGATATCCTCCATACCGGTATCAAAACGGCGGCGATGAAGGGCAGAGCGTATAGCAGGAAGATAGAAGAGAGGGCCGAAAAATCCAAAACAGGAGGCAGTATCAGCTCCATATCGAGATTTCCGTTACCCATGAATATATTTTTAAGCAGAGGTGCTCCCAGAATATAGACATATATATAGGCGATGGAGACTCCTATGATATAGGAGCCCGTCACTACGCTAAGCGTCTCCAGAAACTTCAGTTTCAGTACATCGCCCATACTCCATCCGAGCGCTCTGAATATACCTATCTGCCTCTTCTCTCTCGAATAGACCTGTGAGTATCGCTGATAGAGTATCAGTACGAAAGCCAGAAGCACCACACAGAAGAGAGAGAGGAAGAAACCTCCCTTGAAGTTGAACATTCGGTCGTAGGCAGCCCTGCTCTCCTTTTTGCTTATCGTCCTGATATCGTAATGCAGGGATGAGATTTTGTCCGCTATGAAGTCTCTCTCCGCATCGTTGGGAATATCGAGTATCAAATCGGTGGCTTCATCTTCGGAAATGCCGAAAATCTCTCTCGCACTCTCTATACCCATTATTATGGTATCGGCAAAGAGCGCATTGTCCTCTTTGGGAAGGACTTTGGAGATTTTCATCTTCTTTATCTCGCCGTCTCTGCCTATGAAGTTGTAGTACTCTTTGTAGAAATGGCTCTTCATCCACTCCATGACGGCATATCCCACTATCATATGACGACCGTCGAGGAAAGTTTTCAGCTCCGTTTCGCCTATGAGTTTTTCGAGAGTTTTGTGGCTGTTTTCATCGAGAAAATCCACAGCTATGACAAGGAAGGATTTGCCTTTAACTCCGGTGAAATATCTTCCCCAGATTCTCGGTGTGACTTTGGATACACCTCTTATGGAGAGTATCTCCTCCTCCCATTTCAGCGGCAGATTGACAAGTCTGCCCGCCTCCACTCTCTGTACCACGAGGTCCGGCTCTTCCCTGAGGGCGTTTTCGATGACAGAGTGTAGCGAGGAGGAGATGAAGAGCACACTCGAGAGCAGAAAGACAATCAGTATGGAGAGCAGTACCGTACTGATATGTCTTCCCTTCTCACCGAAGAGCGACAGCGCCAGAAAGTAGGCGAAAGTTCTATTTCCCATATAGTTCTCCATATACGAAATCCAGTCTCTGCTGGGGAGGCATCTGCGGTGAAGCGTAGTTTCTGGCCCTTTCGAATCTCATCGACCTCGGCTCGTACCATGAGCACATGAGAGCCGGAGAGACGAAATGAGTAAGGCGCAGCGCTGTAAGAGAGTTTTCCATATATCGTCTCGTATCTGAAAGTAGGAGATGCACCGCTACAGCGCAAAAGAGTAAGAGGATAAACGAGAGGGTGACATATAGCTCTTTTTTCATTCACTTTTCCCGAAAAGTCGCTCCACGACGAAAATAGCGCGAGCTGTTGCAAAGGACTCGAAGGGTGGGGATACGGGGCATCTCCCGCCCCTCTCCTCTATCGGATACCGTCCAATCCTATCTCTCGCAGTTTCCATCCACAGGAGACTCGTATCGAACTATATCCAAAAATCGGCTATTTTGAGACTTCTTTTTTTATCTGACTACATTTCCGCTGTAGGAGATGATTCCGTAGGTGAGATTTCCGACATGTGCGAAGCCCTGGGCCTTGAGTACATGCTGTACCTGGAAGCTTCTGCTTCCGGTATGGCAATAGAGTATCAATCGTTCCTCTTTTCTACCCTGAATCTTCTCTATCCAGTCGTAAAACTGCGAAGTAGGCCAAAGCTCGTCTGTCCCCTCTATATGGCCCATTCTATACTCCATATCCTCTCTGACATCTATGAGCCTGAAATCGACCATACCCAACTCTCTGGCTTCGAGCAGGGATTCGAGCTCATCTGCGTCGAGTTGCTCTTTTTCTACGAGCATCTGCGCCTCATCCTGCGTCAATCCTCTGGAGTGCTGATGAGCAGCCTCTTGCATATCTTTTTCCATCTGCTTGCTTCGAGCATACTCGGGAGTACAGAAGATACCGCAGTGGCATACTCCGTTTTCTGGAATCTCCTTCTTGAGCGCGGGTTTGCAGGGACATATTCTATTGTCGGCACTCTTTCTCTCTTCGGGAGTCTCTCCCACCACCATAAAACAGGGGCAGTAGCGCTTGCCGTAGATTAGACGGTTTCTCGCCAGCCCCATAGCCACACCCTCATTCACCTCGCTGTCGGGATTCTGGATGAAACCGAACTGCTTGTCGACCTTCTCTATAAAGCTCCAAGTCTTCTCCAACTCCGCCTGAAATTCGGGAGAATTTATATCTATATTCTGCATATCGCTCCTTTTTGATATTTGTAGCCAATAACCTACTTGAGAAAAACGGATGTATTTATACCATATAATGTGAAATCTACATATATGGTTTTTCTATATGCTTGTATAAATTTTTATAGACTACGAAGATTTGGGTAGCTCAGGACTCTTGCCTACCTCGTATCGAGACGGCGAAACCGAAGAAAAGAGAAGTCAACAGTCCAAAAGTGTTGTCGTAGTTTTGGAGTAGAGACTTCAATCTCTGGTAAGAAAAGTCTAAAATTACGATATTCTCACAAGCATACTCCTTAGAGGAGCACCTCTACGATCTCCGTATATTTCTGAGGTATCTTGAAGAGCTTACCTTCGATATGGAGGGTGGCAAGAGTATCTATCCATTGGCGGGATGTACGAATCTTTTCGAGCTTGACATAGCACTCCTCTCCCTCTCTGACGAGCTCATAGCATCCTATATCGACACTCAAAGGTGCCGGCTCACCATCGAGCAGCACTTCCATTTTCAGAGATTTTCCATCCGTATCTATCCGTAACTCTTCCACCTTTCCAAAATCGGCGATTTGGGTATTTATCATCTCTTTGGCTCCCTTCGAAAGAGCGACATCTTTTACACTGTTGCCTATATTTTTCAGTTTCGAAAACATCCGTTCTCCTCTTCTCATGTTACTCTCGGAATAGAAGTATATAAAAAAATAGATCTTTTATCTTTGCTTTTGTACTACTTACAACTGCTTTGGAGGCAAAAGTGTAATCTATCCTATCTCATGAGCTCATATTTATAGAGAATAGGATAATTCCCTTCCAAGATGATTTTAACTATAATCTTGCAAAAAAAGGTGGAAGCGTGGGAATTTCGGTATTGCTAAGATTGTTGCGTCCCCATCAGTATATAAAAAACCTCTTTATCTTTCTTCCTCTCTTTTTCGCTATGAAAATCACCGATTTTCATCTCTTTTTGAAAAGCTTCGTCGCCTTCGTCGCTTTTTCCCTAAGCGCGAGTGCCGTCTATATACTGAACGACTACCACGATATCGAAGAGGATAGGCTACATCCCAAAAAGAGGTTTCGTCCGCTGGCATCTGCAGAGGTCTCCAAGACTCAGGCGCTACGAATCATGCTCGTACTGATAGTGGCGGGGTTTGGGGTGATGGCATCTCTCTCCATCGATGCTCTCTTTATTCTCGGCTTCTATACGCTGATGAATATCGCCTACAGTTTCCGCCTCAAACATATCGCCATCCTCGATGTCACCATCATCGCCATCGGCTTCGTCCTGCGTCTCTTCATCGGCTCGGCGGTGACGGATATCTCCCTTTCGATGTGGATTGTGGTCATGACCTTCCTGCTCGCTCTTTTCATGGCCCTGGCCAAGCGTAGGGACGATGTGTTGATATACAACGATACGGGCAGAAAGATGCGCAAGGCTGTCGAGGGTTACAATCTGAGATTTCTCGATACCGCCATGGCCATCATGGCTTCGGTGGTCATCGTAGCCTACACTATCTACACCACTTCGCCAGAAGTAGTGGCAAGGATGCACAGCCAATATCTCTATCTGACGGCACTTTTCGTTATACTGGGTATTCTGCGCTATCTGCAGATCGTCTTCGTATTCAAAAACAGCGCTTCTCCCACCCTCATCATCCTCGAAGACCGCTTCATGCAGGCGACACTGCTTGGGTGGGTACTGACATTCACTTGGATACTCTACTGATGCTGGCTCTCAAATATACCTTCTTCGCCATCCTGTCGACACTCCTGAATCTCCTCTTCCAGTATCTGAGTTTCCGGCTATATGACGGTTTCGGCGCACTCTATGTAGCGATGTTTTTCGGTACGCTGGCCGGATTGCTGCTCAAATATATCCTCGACAAGAGGTGGATTTTCTACCACACTCCGAAAGATAGAAAGGACGATGCGAAGAAGTTTATTCTCTACTCTCTGATGGGGGTATTGACGACTCTCATCTTCTGGGGAACGGAGACGGCCTTCTACTATTTCGCCGACTTCCCCGCTGCGCAGTATGTCGGCGGCGCACTTGGATTGAGCGTGGGATATATCGTAAAATATTTTCTGGATAGGCGTTTCGTCTTCGTTCACAAGGATGAAAGGATAGGTACAGCATGATTTGTAGCGCATGGGGGAAGTACCCCAAAATCGACTGTCGTCGTCTCACCTTCGACAGGGAATCGAAACTCGAGGAGATAATTCACAATGAAAAGGAGCTCATCCCCTACGGAAACGGCCGCAGTTACGGCGATAGCGCCCTGAGCGAAGTCATCCTCTGTACGAGAGCGCACGACTGTTTTCTCGATTTCGACGAGAGCACGGGGGTGCTCAGGGTGGAGTCGGGCGTATTGCTGAGCGAAATAGTGGAGCACTTCGTTCCGAGAGGCTGGTTTCTCAGGGTGACTCCCGGTACCAAGCTCATAAGCGTAGGAGGTGCCATAGCGGGAGATGTGCATGGCAAAAACCACCATATCGAAGGGTGTTTCAGCGAATGTGTCCAATCTTTTCGCCTGATGCTGGCAAACGGCGAAGTGCTCACCTGCACGAAAGAGGGCACTCCCGAACTCTGGAGAGCGACCTGCGGGGGGATGGGATTGACGGGGGTCATCCTCGATGCCACGATTTCTCTGAAGAGAATCAAGTCACGAAATATCCAACAAAGTACCATCAAGACAAAAAATCTCGAAGAGACCTTCGAAGCTTTCGAGCGCTACGGCAAAAGCCCCTACTCCGTGGCCTGGATAGACTGCCTCGCCAAAGGTGACGAGATAGGCAGATGCCTGCTGATGACAGGCGACTTCGCCGACGACGGTGAGCTGGATTACCGACTGAAGCCCCAAAAGAGCATCCCCTTCGATTTCCCCAGCTTCGCCCTCAACAACTGGAGTGTAAAAGCCTTCAACTGGCTCTACTACAACAGAGTCGGAGAGAGGGTTTCGCAACAGAAGGTCGATATCGACAGCTTCTTCTATCCGCTCGATGCCATCGGGGAGTGGAATCGAATCTACGGAAAGGGAGGTTTCACCCAGTATCAGTTCATCCTCCCCAAAGAGAGTAGCTACAAAGGCTTGAGAGAGATTCTTTCGCTCATCGCCGAATCGGGCAAAGGCTCTTTCCTCGCCGTCCTCAAACTCTACGGCGAAGCCAACGACAACTGGCTCTCTTTCCCCATGCGGGGATACAGCCTCGCTCTGGATTTCAAGATAGAAAAGGGGCTCTTCGAACTGCTCGAGCGTCTCGATGCCATCGTCGCAGAGTATGGAGGTCGTATCTATCTGAGCAAAGATGCCAGAGTCTCCAAAGAGCTCTTCGAGTGCGGTTATCCCCAGATAGAGACCTTCAGAGAGTTTAGAAGAGAGCATGCAATGGATAGGAAATTCAACTCTTTGCAATCGAGAAGAGTGGAGATTTAAATGAAAACACTTCTAAATTTTACAATAAAATATGAGAAAAAAATATTTTACACACTGATTGTGTTTATTTTATTGTTGGGTACTTATAATTCATTTATTCAAGATGATGCATTTATCTCATTTAGATATGCACATAATTTTGCTAATGGACATGGACTTGATTGGAATATTGATACAGCAGATCATGTTGAAGGCTATACAAACTTTTTGTGGGTTTTATTACTCTCGGTGGTTGAATATCTTAACTTGGATCCGATAGTAAGCAGTAAAGTAATAGGATTAATTTTTTCTTTTGGCACTCTATTGTTTACATACAGATTAACATTATTGATTTTTCAATCAAAATATCTTGCTTTACTAAGTATATTTTTCCTTGGCACGAACTACTCTTATAGTGCCTATATCACTGGTGGACTTGAAACACAGCTACAGGTCTTTCTTGTGGTAGCAAATGCTTTCTATATATTTTATGTCATAGATAATAAAAAGTTATCGGATGGTTTTTTGTTACTTGCTATATCCCTGCTCTTTACGCTATCTATATTAACAAGACTGGATACAATCATGATATCTGGAATTTTCTTTACCTATTTACTACTATCATTATATAAAGAGCAGTTACAAACTATTGAAAAAAT
>CAJXJF010000020.1 GCA_913054475.1 uncultured Nitratifractor sp. | reverse complement strand
TTATCATCTTAGAGAAGTGTTGACAGGGAATCTAACTATGATCTTTATTATTATGTTCAATTCTAAATAAAAAGCAAAAAGTTTTTTCAAGGAGTACATTTCGATATGAATAAAATAAACAAAATAGCCATTCACTCCGTTCCGAGATCAGGTTCTTCTTGGATAGGACAGATATTCAATAGCTCACCCGATGTCGCATATAGATTTCAACCTCTATTTTCATATGCCTTTAAAGACTATTTAAACGAAGATAGTTCCAAAAAAAGGATAGAAACTTTTTTTAGAAAAATAGCTGAAAGCGATGACGATTTTCTTTTGCAAAAAGATAAAGTGTTGAAAGGAATTTATCCACTTTTTAAAAAAAATCCAATATACACCCATGTGGTTTACAAAGAGGTTCGATATCATAATATTTTGGCAAATATGCTTTCAGAAGATGATGAGCTCAAAGTCATTGGTATTATAAGGAATCCTTATGCTGTGATTAATTCATTTTTACAAGCACCAAGAGAATTCAGGAGAGATTTAGGCTGGAATGAATTGAAAGAGTGGAGATATGCCGCAAAAAAGAATATGAATAGAGCCGAAGAATTTTATGGTTATGAGAAATGGAAAGAGGTAGTTCTGCTTTTTAGAGAGTTGAGAGAAAAATATCCAAGTCGTCTGTATATATTGTATTATGATGAACTTCTGAAAGATCCGTTGGGTAGTGTTGGAAAGATCTTTAGTTTTTGCAATTTATCCTTAAAAGAACAAACAATAGATTTCCTATACGAGAGTAGAAATATTCATATGCCCGATCCATACTCTGTATTCAAAAGGAGGTCGATAGACAATAGATGGAAAAATGAGTTAAATCCTAAAATAGTGCAAGAGATAAGTATAGATTTGAAATCTTCTAAACTTGAAGAGTTTATTCGAGAATGAATACCCTCAGAGAAAAAGGCATCAATGCTCTTAAATGGGATTTTGTCGGAAGAGTATCAAATCATGTGATAAGCTTCTTGGTAACGATAATTCTATCAAGACTTCTGGAGCCTTCCGATTTTGGTACGATAGCTATTGTCATGTCGGCAGTAGGAATTGCTACAATTTTTACGGATATGGGTTTAGCTACTGCGCTGATACAACGAAAAAGAGTTCTTCCTATTCACTACAATTCTGTTTTCTATTTCAATATCTCGCTTGGATGTTTAATGGCTCTTTTGTTTTATTTTATAGCTTCCCATGTGGCCATATACTATAAAATCCCACAACTTGGCAAGATAGTAGAGATACTTTCCGTGCTTTTTCCACTGAGTGCACTTGCTAGTGTTCAAAGTACTCGTCTTCGAAAAAAACTCAAACATAAAATTATCGCAAAAGTATCCGTCTTTTCCTCTCTATTGTCTGGAATAGGTGGAGCGATTGCGGCTATCTCAGGCTTTGGAGTCTGGAGTCTTGTATTACAAATTGTACTCAATAGTACAATATATTCAATATTGCTATGGAGATATGGAGCTTGGTTTCCAGGCTTATCTTTTTCTTTGAAAGCACTTAGGCAATTATGGAGTTTTGGTTTTAGAATGTTTTTATCTGGAATTTTGGAGCAAATATATTCAAGAATGGATTATTTGCTGATAGGCAAGCTTCTTGATATGAGTACACTTGGTTATTTTCAGCGTGCAAAATCACTGAATAGACTTATTGTGAACTACTCTTCTGCCAGCTTGATGTCGGTACTTTTTCCATTACTTAGTCAAATAAATAAAAATACTGAAAAATTCCGGAGTGTCTTGCATAAAACCCTTTTAGTTCTTACATTTGTGGTTTTTTTGCTAATTGGACTGCTCTATATCGACTCTACGGAGATAATAATTCTATTTTTCGGAATGAAATGGTTGGCCTCGATCGAAATTTTTAAACTCTTGTCTTTAACGGCATATTCATATCCCATAAGCGCTCTCTTGGTTGCCATTATTGGTAGTAAAGGAAACTCAAAAGCTTTTTTGCGTCTTGAAATATACAAAAAGATTGTAGCGTCAATCTCTTTTATTATCCTTTATCTATATGGACTAACCCCGTTTTTATATGCTTTGATTGCGCAGGCTTTTATAAATACTATGATTTTGAATATCTATTTCGCTTCGAAAGATGCAGTCGTAACACAATGGTTTTTTTATAAACCAATCATAATCCAAGCTTCGATTGCTTTGATATCGCTCTCTATTGTGAAATTTCTATTTATTCAAAACTCAAACCTACTACTGTTGAATCTCGTTTTAAAAAGTATATCATATTTACTTATATATTTGGGTATAAATATAATTTTTTCAACAGATTCTTACGGTATAATAAAAATGGAGCTTAGAAATCACCTGAGAAAGAAGTTTAAATGATTAACAGAAGCGAGAAGGAAATCATTGAGAAGTGGAATAAAAATACTCCGGAAACCATTGTTAGTATCTGTTGCACTTCCTACAATCATGAAACTTACATCGAGGATGCATTGGATGGATTTCTAATACAGAAGACAGATTTTCCATTTGAAATTCTGATAAGAGACGATTGTTCCGATGACTCTACAGCGGAAATAATCAGAGCATATGCAAAAAGATATCCCTCAATAATAAAAGCCTACTATGAGAAAGAAAATACATATAGTCAAGGCGTAGGGCCGTTTACTCAACTTTTGAAAAAGCCCAAAGCTAAATATATAGCGTTATGCGAGGGGGATGACTATTGGACAGATCCTTACAAACTACAAAGACAGGTGGAGATTTTGGAAAAAAATCCAGAGATCTCTCTCGTTGCTACCAAAACCGTAATAAAAAACGCCAACAGTAGTCATATTACAGGTCGAGCAGGATTTTTTGATATATGTGATTTTATAAAAAGAGATGTTATTCTCTCTACAGCTTCCGTTATGTTCAGACGCTGTAATTACGATAAAGATGCAAGAGAGCTTCACGAATTATATCCCGGTGATTGGTCGATATTCCTCTCGCAACTCAAGAAGGGGCGCGGATATGTAATGGATGATGCCATGACAGTTTATAGACAACATGAAGGCGGTGTATTCTCCTCTTTGAGAAAGTATGAGCAGTATAGAATATCTCTCGACGACTATATTGCATATTTACAAATGAAGAAGCGTTTTAGCATCAGGGAGAGAGAGTGTTTTTTTATAGGTGCACGAAAAAGATTGTCACAAGTTTTTGTGGGAGATTACGAACATGAACCCCAAGAGATCGAAACAGCTATGAAGGATTACAAAATCTTTCTCGAAAGATATGAATACCTTATCTTTTTGATACTTTATCGTATAAATCGGTGGCTCTTCGCTAGGTTGTCATGGCGTATTATGAGATTTACAGACAAGTTCTATTTCATGCGAAATCGGAGAAAAAATGGAATATAGATATCTACATATAATTCACAATGATAAATTCATTGTACCATTTATCGATTTTGTTGCTGAAAATTTTAATAACGACGAACATCTCTATGTTTATTTTTTCGATGACAATGTTGTAAAATATGAGATACCGGAAAAAGAGAATGTCTTGAATATATGCAATAGATATCTCGGAAAAAGGAATTTTTTTGCACTTGGATCGATACTGACTCCATTAATGAAAAAAGCGGAAAGGATCTATCTCCACGGGCTTTTTTCGGATGATTTGATAAATTACCTCTTTTGGCATAAAAGATTTTTAAGTAAGTGTTATTGGTTGATGTGGGGTGGAGATCTGTATGGGTGCATGGAACGAAGCTATAGTATAAGAAATTTTTACTCTCTATATTGTAGAAGAAGTGTAATACGGAAAATCGCTTTCTTCGTAACCTATGTCTATGGCGAATTTGAGCTTGCAGTTAAAAAATGCAACTTTAACGGAGAATATTTGGAATGTTTTTTATATCCTAACAATTTTTTCGATAAAGATGATTTTGCTGTTGAGAAGCATAAAGGTGTAAATATATTAGTGGGAAATTCGGCAGATCCATCCAACAATCATTTTGAAATATTCGATAGACTTCTTGAATTTAGAGATAGTGATATGCAGATATATGTCCCACTCTCATATAGCAGCCGTAAGCATGCCAAAGAGGTTGAGAAGAGGGGTTACGAGCTATTTGGTGACAAATTTCGTCCTTTGATGGAATATATGCCAAAAGAGGAGTATATGCGTCTTCTGGATTCGATTGATGTTGCAGTTTTTGCCCATAGGCGGCAGCAAGCCATGGGGAATATCATATCACTTCTTGGTATGGGTAAAAAGGTGTATATGAGAAGCGATATTACTCCATGGTTCTTTTTTGAAAAAATAGGTATAAAAGTGTATGATTTTCAAGATTTCAATCTTGAGCCTATAGAAAATCATGTTCTTGTAGAAAATCGAAGAAGAGTTGCAAACTATTTCTCGAAAGCAAACTATATAGAGCAGCTAAAAAGACTTTTTGGAAAATAGCTTAAAGGAAGATTATATGAAAAGAGTAGCGATATTGCAATCGAATTATATACCTTGGAAAGGCTATTTCGATATAATAAATTCAGTAGATCTGTTTATCTTCCATGATGATCTGCAATATACTACCGGAGATTGGAGAAATCGAAATCTGATAAAGAGTGAAAATGGAGTGAAATGGTTGACTGTTCCTTGTGGTAGCTCAACATCGAGATTGATTTGTGAAGTCGAATTACACGATTCTTCTTGGCAAAAAAAACATTGGAATAAAATAGAGGCATATTATAGAAAAAGTAATTATTTCAATTACTATAAAAGTTTTTTTGAAGACATCTATCTGGGAAAGAGATGGAAAAATCTATCCGACATGAATCAATATATAATAAAATCGATCTCAAAAGAGATTTTTGGTATAGAGACCGTTTTTGATGATTCGAGGAAATATAATCTAAAGAAAAAAAAGTCTTTAAGAGTTTTAGAACTTCTCAAGAAAGTAGATGCGGAACTATACTTAAGTGGTCCGTCTGCCAAGAAATATCTAAAAGAGGATCTTCTGACAAATGAAGGCATAGCTTTGGAGTGGATGAATTATGAGGGTTATCCTGTATATAAACAACTCTATCCACCTTTTGAGCACAATGTAAGTATTATCGATCTTATTTTCAATGAAGGAGTGGAGGCTACAAAATATATGAAAAGTTTCATAGAAAAAGTTTGATATCTTATTCTGCTTGATAAATAGATAAAAAATATAATCTCAGCACTTTGTGATTTTTGAAGTAGATTTATAATAATTTTTTTGATAGTTATCGATATAGCGAGTTTTTGTTTTTGTAGGGTAGAATAACAGATAGTAGCTCGATAGGAAATTCATTGTATTAGAGGGAGATGCCGATGGATTCAGGCATGAGAGTCGATTTCAATAGACCTACATATTGCGGAAGAGAGGATTATCATCTATCCAATTGTATATCTTCGAAGCATATATCCGGTGACGGTCATTATAGTCGAAAGTGTCAGGAGTGGTTCGAAAATAGGTTGAGGTGTCATAAAGCGCTACTTACACCTTCTTGTACCCATGCTCTTGAAATGGCGGCGATGCTTATAGGTATCGAGCCTGAAGATGAGGTAATAATGCCTTCGTATACATTTGTCAGTACGGCAAACGCCTTTGTTCTTCGCGGTGCCAAAATTGTTTTTGTCGATATCAGACCAGATACGCTGAATATCGACGAGAAGAAAATCGAGGAAGCAATAAGCGAAAAAACCAAAGCTATAGTGCCGGTTCACTATGCCGGAGTCTCTTCGGAAATGGAGACAATTATGCAAATTGCGGATAGGTATGGTCTCTATGTAATTGAGGATGCCGCACAGGGAATAATGAGTAGCTACCACAACAAAGAGTTGGGAACGATTGCTCATATCGGAGCCTATAGTTTTCATGAAACAAAAAATTTCACCAGTGGAGGTGAGGGGGGATTGTTGATTGTAAATGATGAAAAGTTTGTCGATAGAGCCGAGATAATAAGAGAGAAAGGTACGAATAGAAGTAAGTTTTTCAGGGGGCTTGTCGATAGATATTCATGGGTGGATATCGGCAGTAGTTATTTGATGAATGATTTAAGTGCAGCCTACTTGTGGGGGCAGCTGGAGATGGCTGTCGAGATACAAAAGAAAAGAATGAATAGTTGGAATCTATATTATGAGGGGCTGAAAGAGTTGAAATCCAAAGGTTATATAGAACTTCCTACGATACCGCAGGAGTGTAAACACAATGCACATATTTTTTACATCAAATTAAAAGATCTCGAATCCAGGACGAAACTGATAGAGTATTTGAAAGAGAGAGGAATATTGACTCTATTCCACTATGTTCCGCTTCACTCTTCGCAGGCCGGAATGAGATACGGTAGGTTCAACGGGGCGGATATCTTTACAAGCAAGGAGAGTGAAAGAGTTTTGAGGTTACCTATGTATTATGGCTTGAGCGCTGAGGATATAGAATTTGTTGTAGAGAATATAAAACAATTTTATGAAATAGGCAAAGGATGATTTGTTGGCGATTATCAATCTTGGAAAGTCAGAATCTTTCACTCTCTCTTTCTGAGTTTTTCAGCGAAGGCGAGGGCTTCTCTGTCCGCTTTCTCTCCGCTGATGATTCTGGCTATCTCTCTGATGCGCTCCTTCTCTTCGAGACTGTAGGCTACGCTCTTGCCGGCATCTTTGCGGACCACGATATGCTGATTGGCCTGTGAACTCAGATGCGCCTGATGGGAGATGGCGAAAATCTGATGGTTGCGCGACAGATGAGCTATCATGTCGGCTATCGCTATCGATTCGTCTCCGCTGACATTGGCATCTATCTCGTCGAGAAATATTATTCCACCATCATCTTCCCGTGAAGAGGAAGCGCTCATCAGGGCGAGCCTGAGTCTGTTGAACTCTCCGCCGCTTAGTACCGAGACATCGTTCTCTCCCAGGCGGATAGAGACTCTGTCCATACCGTGGGCACCGGGCTCGTCGAGCTTTTCGAAGATGATTTCGCAGGGGGGCAATTTGAGAGTTTCGAGATATTTCGATGTCCTCTCGCTCAGTATCTTCGCCCCTCTTTTGCGCCTGCTGGATATCTCTTCGGCCAGGTCTGCGAGCCTCTCTCTCTCCTCCTCGACCATCTTTTCGAGCGTATCCATATCCTTTTCGATATTGAGATAGCCTTCGAGTTCTCTTCTCTTCTCCTCTCTATACTCCAGAGCCTCTCTTATCGAGCCGTGGCGCTTTACGAGAGAGTCTATCTTTTCGAGTCTGTTAAGCAGAGACTCTATATCGATCTCCTGCAACTCTTCCGCCAGACTCTGGGCCTCTTCGAAATCTATACGAAGCTGATTGAGCGCTTCGCTGAAGTAGTCGGCACTCTTTTCCAGTAGGGAGAAGAGGTCGTTGACACTCTCTTCGTAGTCGAAAATCATACTGGCTTTATGGAGCGCTTCGTTTACCCTGTCTATACGAGAGAGTCTCTGTTTGGTACGCATGAGCTCTTCATACTCTCCCTCCACGGGCTCTATGGAGGATATCTTCTCTATCTCGAAGCGGGTGAAGTCGATAAGCTCGGCTATCTTTCTCTCCTCTTCCCGTTTCCTTTCGAGCTCTTTGAGAGCTTTCGTCCAGTCGCTGTGCAGAGTGCGGTACTCTTCGAGCAGCTCTTCATATCCCTCACTCTCGGGAGTCGTCACGGCATCTATCATGCGCAGCAGTTCGGAGCTCTCGAGCAGACTCCTGTCTCTGACGCTCAGATAGCGTATCTTGTGACGAAATAGCTCCCTGATTTTTTTGTGGGGTATATTCTGCCCGTTTATATAGTATCTGGCCCTCTCTTTTCTTATGGCTTTTATCACGATGGGCTCTTCGAGTTCGAACTCTTCGGAGTCGGGCGGTAGCACCGAGGATATCTCCACCTCGCAGAGTCTCGCATCGGAAGTACCATATCCGAAATTGGCGAGTATCGCCTGCATCAGTATCGATTTGCCGGCGCCGCTGGGCCCGGTGAAGACGACAAGACCATCGGCCAGTTCAAGCTCCGTCTCGTCGAATCCGTGAAGCTCTCTTACAAATACTCTCTCTATCATTCACTCTCCGATATATCTCTTTTATACCCTCTGTAGTCAATATCCGCGGATAGAAGACAATAGCCCTACATTGTGCTGTGTAATTTTATCATAGTGCCTACTCTCCCGGCCCTTTGCGTTTCGTATCGAAGGCTTCGAGAAACATCATGGCGACCGAATAGTACATTATGGCGAAGGAGATGAATTTTACGACGACGGATTGAGTGTCGAGAGTATGTAGTTGAAGTTGCCATAGGCATCGACACCGAGAAAAGATTTGGATGCAGGCAGAATGGGCCCTGATTGGAAATGGAAATATACCATGATGTGTAGTAGAGAGAGAAGCCCGTGAAAAATAGCCCGGACGATTCCCTCTGCAGTGATAGTAGAGTGCTACGAGAAGAGGAGAGATAAGCTGGAAAATTGTGCTATTGGCAAGCATAAGAAATTTGGGGTGGAGGTATTTTATATCACTCGAAGCTTTTAGCTTCGAATGGTTACATATCGTGATATAATCGGGCCAAATCGGAGCTTTTCACCTCTATCGATGAAAAAGTAGAGTAAAATAGCGTCACATTTTCACACAAACAGGAGAGAAATATGAGCGATCAATTCAAGCAGGATTCACTGGACTACCACAAGGCCCGTAACGAGTTCGATACCAACGGAAAGATAGGTACACTCATCACGAAGCCCTGCGATACCGAAAAAGAGCTGTCTATGGCATATAGCCCCGGCGTCGCGTATCCCTGTAAAGAGATAGAGGAAAATATCGAAAGTGCATACGACTATACCAACAAAGGCAACCTCGTAGCGGTAGTCAGCGACGGTACGGCGGTTCTGGGTCTGGGAGATATAGGCCACCTCGCCTCCAAGCCGGTAATGGAGGGCAAGGCCGTTCTCTTCAAGACTTTCGCCAATGTCGATGCCATAGATATAGAGCTCAATACCAAAGATACCGAAGAGATTATCGAGACGGTTGCGAGAATCGCCGACAGCTTCGGAGGAGTAAATCTCGAGGATATCTCGGCTCCGCGCTGTTTCGAGATAGAAAAGAGACTCAAAGAGATATGTGATGTTCCGGTATTCCACGACGACCAGCACGGTACAGCCGTCATCACCACTGCGGGATTGATAAATGTTCTCGAGATGACGGGCAAGCCTGTAAAAGACCTGAAAGTGGTAGTTATAGGGGCGGGAGCTTCTGGTATCGCCTGCGCCAACATGTACAAGGCTCTGGGTGTAGAGAATATAACCATGCTCGACTCCAAGGGTGTCATCCATAGCGGTAGAGACGACCTGAACAAGTACAAGCAGGCCTTCGCTTTCGACACTCCGGACAGAACGCTCGAAGATGCCATGAAGGGTGCCGATATGGTTCTGGGACTCTCCGGTCCCAATCTCATCAATCCCGAATGGGTCAAGACAATGTGCGACGATAGTCCCATCATCTTCGCCTGTGCCAACCCAGTTCCGGAAATCATGCCTCCGCTCGCCAAAGAGGCGCGCCCCGATGTGATCGTAGGTACGGGTAGAAGCGACTTCCCCAACCAGGTCAACAATGTTCTCGGATTCCCCCAGATTTTCCGTGGTGCACTCGATGTAAGAGCTACCAAAATCACCGAAAATATGAAGATGGCGGCTTCCAAAGCTCTCGCGGCACTTGCGAAAGAGCCTGTATCCGAGCATATCATGAAGGCTCACGGAAGAGACGATATGGAGTTTGGCCCCAACTATATCATCCCCTCTCCATTCGACAGAAGAGTTCTCGTATATGTCGCCAGCGCCGTAGCACAGGCCGCTATCGAAGATGGTGTGGCCAGAGTGAAGGATTTCGATATCGAAGCCTACAAAGAGAAGCTTCAGAGACTCGCCGACCACCTCGACGGCAAACTCTGATAGCGTTTCAAGGGGGCCTTGCGGCCTCTTCGCACAACTACTTCCAATTCAGCCTTTTTTCCTTCTATTTTTTACGATATTCATTTTTTCTTATATGAGAGATCGATATGATAGAGTAGTCTTTTTTTCAGGCGCTTTTGATTTTGCAAGAGTCCATACCCTCTTTCGGGAGGATATGGAGAAGGGATGCAGATTCTATATCTTGTCGAGTATTTTCTTTATGAAGGAGCTCTTTTCCTCCTCGTTTTCGCTTTTTGCTGCGAAACTCTCTATGGCACTCTTCTTCTGCCCTCTATCACGAAACGAAGAGCGTTCAGTCTGATGAAGCCCTCCGCATCTTTCTGATTGTAGACCTCATCCTCTTCGAAGGTACTGTGCTCGGGAGAGTAGAGAGATTTCTCCGAGCTTCTGCCCACGACCATAACATTGCCTTTGTAGAGTTTGAGTCTCACTTCACCCTCCACGAAACGCTGGGTATGGTCTATGGCCGCCTGCATCATCTCTCTTTCGGGTGACCACCAGTAGCCGTTGTATATCAAAGAGGCGTATTTGGGCATCAACTCGTCTTTCATATGAGCCTCCTCCCTGTCGAGAGTTATCGACTCTATGGCTCTGTGAGCCTTGAGCATTATCGTGCCGCCCGGAGTCTCGTAGCATCCTCTGGCCTTCATCCCCACATATCTGTTTTCGACGATGTCGATACGCCCAATCCCGTGAGTCTTTCCATATTCGTTGAGGCGTTTTAGAAGTGCTGCAGGCGAGAGTCTCTCTCCGTTGATGGCGACGGGGTCTCCGTTTTTGTACTCTATGGTGATATATTCGGGCTTGTCGGGAGCATCCTCCACGGATTTGGTCCAGAGCCACATATCCTCTTCGGGCTCCATGGCTGGGTCTTCGAGTATCTGCCCCTCATATGAGATATGCAGCAGATTGGCATCCATCGAGTATGGAGATTTTTTACCCTTTCTATCTATCTCTATCCCGTGCTCTTCGGCATATTTGAGAAGCTTCTCTCTACTGTTGAGGTCCCACTCTCTCCATGGAGCTATCACGGCTATATCCGGATCGAGTCCGAGATAACCCAGCTCGAAACGGACCTGGTCGTTACCCTTGCCGGTCGCACCGTGGGCTACGGCATCGGCCCCTACCTTGTGGGCTATTTCGATCTGTTTTTTGGCTATGAGAGGTCTTGCTATGGATGTGCCGAGCAGATACTCCCCCTCGTATATCGCATTGGCTCTGAACATCGGGAAGACGAAATCTCTGACGAACTCCTCTCTGAGGTCTTCGATGAAGATATTCTCCTCCTTTATTCCCAGAGAGAGGGCTTTTGCTCTGGCCGGTTCCACCTCTTCGCCCTGTCCGAGGTCGGCGGTGAATGTGACCACCTCGCAGCCGTACTCATCCTGAAGCCACTTGAGGATAATACTCGTATCCAGACCTCCAGAGTATGCTAGGACAGCCTTTTTTATATCTCTTTTAGACATCTTCCATCCTTGATTTGGTTTGATTGCAAAGCCCTCCATCTCTCTACGAAGTGGAGTGGGAGCCTGTCATAGTCGGAGGGATTTTATCACAAAGTTCGTTATAATCCGCATCGATAGAGAAAAGGAGAGTCTATGAGAGAGAAAGCAGCACGACTGGGAGTCAATATCGACCATATAGCGGTACTCAGAGAGGCCAGAAAAGTGAACGACCCCGACCCTCTACAGGCATTGGGGATATGCGCACTGGCGGGAGCCCATCAGATTACCATACATCTGAGAGAGGATAGAAGGCATATCCACGACGAAGATGCCGCCAGGATAATAGAGCAGAGCCCTCTGCCGGTCAATCTGGAGTGTGCCCTCAGCGAGGATATAGTGGATTTCGTATGCACCCATAGACCTCTTAGGGCCACCATCGTACCAGAAAAGCGCGAAGAGGTGACTACGGAGGGCGGACTTGCCGTGGAGAAGGAGTTTGAGAGACTCGAAAAGGCGGTCAAACGCATGCAGAGCGAGGAGGTGGAGGTATCGCTCTTCATCGACCCGCATCCCGACTCCGTAATAGCGGCCAAAGAGTTGGGAGTCGAGTGGGTGGAGTTCCATACCGGGCGATATGCCAATATATATGCCATGCTATACGGCAATCTCTCCCGCAGCGCCCACAGCATAGAGGAGCTCGAGCTTCCCAGAAACACTCTTGCCGACGAGCTGGAAAAAGAGCTGGAGAATATGAAGCGTATGTGCGAACATGCGGCCGGACTGCATATGAGAGTGGCGGCCGGACACGGATTGAACTATATGAATGTCTCGGAGATAGCCTCCATAGAGAGTGTCGAAGAGCTCAACATCGGGCAGAGCATCATAGCCAGATCGATATTCACAGGACTGCACAGAGCCATAGAGGATATGCTTGCGGCCATGAGAGCGGGATAGTCAGCGCTTTCCTTCCCAGCGGCGGTAGAGTTCGTTATCTATACCCAGAAGGTCGAACCACTTGCCCACGAGGAATCGGTGGATATCCTCCAAAGTTTCGCATTCACTGTAATAAGCGGGGATAGGAGGGGCGATAATCACTCCCGATAGAGAGAGTTTGTACATATTCTCCAGAGATATGGTAGAAAAGGGCATCTCTCTGGGTGCTATGAGGAGTTTTTTGCGCTCTTTGAGCGCCACCGCGGCGACCCTCGTCGTGAGATTGTCGCTTATTCCGCAGGCTATTTTGGCCAGTGTGTTCATACTGCAGGGAATTATTGCCGTGGCATCCGCTCCAAACGAGCCGCTTGCGACGGAGGCAGCTATATCGCTATCGTCGTGCTCTATGATTCTACCGTTTTCATGCTTCGCCACCTTGACGGCGTTTTCGGAAATCACAAGATGTGTCTCTATATCGTCAGGCAGATATTTCAGAAAATCGAATCCGAGTTCGACTCCACTGGCACCAGATATAGCCACTACCAGCTTCATCTGCGGACTCTTTCGAATCTCAGCTGAGGCTGAGTCTGAAGTAGAGGTTGTCCTCTTCGAATTTGATACGCTTGGCGAGTATCTCCATTATCTTCTGGAAAGTATCGAAAAATTCATCGTCCAGAGGAGTCTCCGGTCTTACATACTTGGCGAGAAACTTCATAAGAGTCGTCTTGGTATCCTTGAAGGTGCGCTGGAACTCTTCTATCAGCTCTTCGGTTCTGGGGTCTTTCTTTTCACTGTCGTTGAGCATTTTATAGAACTCTATATCTTCGCTGGTAAGATGATCCATGGATAGATCCACAAATTTCTTCAGCTGTCTTCTCGCTTCGCTCTCATTGTTCTTTACATATTCAGCTATTACTTTCTGACCTATGATTACGAGATTCTCATGGTCTTTCTTCCATTTTTTTACAAGCTTTTTATTTTTGGATTCGAACATACCTAACATGCCATCCCCCTTTTTATTTTGGCAAGTATATCATATTTTCTTTTATTGATTATAATAACTCTATTCGATTATATTCCGTCCGTGGCTGAGGCAGGGCGACATACAAAGGCGGCAGATGAGAGTGGCACTTTTCGTACCATGTTATATAAACGATTTCTACCCCGAAATAGCACTGAATACGATGAAGATACTTCGTGCTGTCGGTATGGAGGTGGAGTATCCGAAAGGGCAGAGTTGTTGCGGACAGCCATTTTTGAACAACGGCCTCGTCGAGGAGGGGAGGAGATTCGCCACCCGTTTCGTCGATATCTTTGCCGGATACGACTATGTGGTTTCGCCAGGAAGCAGTTGTGTATCTACCGTAAGACACAGATATCCCACTCTTTTGAAAGAGACTCACCCATCGGGGGTAGAGGAGGGCAGGGTCATGGAGCTTTGCGAGTTTCTCCACGATGTCGTCGGAGTGGAGAATCTCCATTTCAGACACAGCTTTCCCCACAGGGTGGGGCTACACAACAGCTGTCACGGTCTCAGAGAGCTCAGACTTGGCAGGGCGAGTGAACTGATCTTGCCTCACTACTCCAAAATCAGGGCTGTATTGGAGAGAGTCGAAGGTATAGAGCTCGTCGATCCGGAGAGAGACGAATGCTGCGGTTTCGGAGGCACTTTCAGTACCGGCGAAGAGGCGGTTTCGGTGATGATGGGCAGAGACAGAATAGACGACCACGAGTCTCACGGCGTGGATTTTGTCACCGGAGTGGATATATCCTGTCTTATGCATATGGATGCATTGGCCAGGAGAGAGGGCAGAGAGATTGGATTTATCCATGTCAGCGAAATCCTCCGTGGAGATGAAGTATGAAAAATCATGCCGCAGAAGCCGAAAAGTTCGTAGCCGACAGCGCCAGAGCCCACTGGCACGATGAAGCTCTCTGGTATGTCCGCAGGAAGAGAGATGTAGCCGCTTCGCAACTGCCCGAGTGGGAAGAGCTTCGAGAAGTGGCAGGGAAGATAAAGAAAAATACCGTCGAAAATCTGGCCTACTATCTCGAACTCTTCGAGAGAGAGGCACAAAACAACGGTATCGAAATATACTGGGCCATGGATGCACGGGAGTGCAACGAAACGGTGGAGAAAATCCTGAGAGAAGAGGGGGCACGGAGAATCGTCAAGAGCAAATCGATGTTGAGCGAGGAGTGCGGCCTGAACGACTATCTTCAGGAGCGCGGCTACGAGATAGTCGATACGGACCTCGGTGAACGGATAGTCCAGCTTCACGGTGACCGTCCCAGCCATATCGTATTGCCCGCAATACATCTGAAGAAGGAGGATGTTTCGGAGATATTCCATGAGCATATGGCGACGCGAAAGGGCGAGAGCGACCCCGAATATCTGACCAAAGAGGCGAGAAAGTCGCTAAGAAGGAGTTTTCTCGAAGCCGATGCCGCCATTACTGGTGTCAATTTCGCTCTTGCGAGAGAGGGAGCCTTCGTCGTCTGTACCAACGAGGGCAACGCCGACCTGGGTACCGCCATGGCCGGAGTGCATATCGCCTGTATGGGTATCGAGAAGGTGATACCTTCGGCGAGAGAGCTCGGGGTATTTACGAGACTTCTGGCAAGAAGCGCTACCGGACAGGCGGTGACTACATACACATCCCACTTCAGGCGTCCCAAAGCGGGCGGAAGACTCTGTGTAGTTATCGTCGATAACGGAAGGAGCGGACTCTTGTCTTCCGGGGAGTCCGAGGCACTTTCATGTATGAGATGCGGAGCGTGTATGAACAGCTGTCCGGTCTATCGCAGGAGTGGAGGGCACAGCTACGGGAGTACGATCCCGGGCCCGATAGGCTCGGTACTCTCCGCCGCCGGCAATATGGATGAGTTCGCCTCTCTGCCTTTCGCATGTACGCTCTGTGCATCCTGCGACAATGTCTGCCCCTCTTCCATAGCCCTGCACGACCTGCTTTACGGGCTTAGAGAAGATGCCATAAAGAGTGAAGCCTATAGAGGCAAGCGCACTCTGCTCAAAGCGGCGGCATGGCTGCTCCTGCACCCCTCTCTATACGCTTTCGTGATGAATCTCTATCGCAGACTATACCCTTTCATCCCGCGCCGCATACTCTATGGCAGATGGAATGTCTGGGGCAGAGAGAGGGAGCTGCCTGAGCCGGCCAGGAGAAGTTTCGCACAAATATACGAGGAGATGTCGGATGGGAAGTAGAGAGAAGATTCTATCGGCGCTTGGGACTGCACGCAATAGAGGGTTCGAGGTGGAGCTGAGTTTCCCCATTCTCTCTTTCGGGGATAGAGTCTGCGCTTTTGTCGAAAATCTGAAAAAGGCAGGCGGAGAGTCGATAGTCGTCGAGGGGGAGCTATCGAAGATTCTCGCAAGGGAAGTTGGCGATGCGGACTCCGTAGTGGATACCACCTCTATTTTATACGGAAGTTTTTCCTACAAAAAGGGAGAAGAGGTGGATGTCGCTATTTTGGGAGCGGATTTGGCAGTGGCGGAAAACGGAGCTCTCTGGATTGATACCGAAGATAGATATCCCCGCTCCCTGCTGACACTCGCACGCAAAATCGTGGTGATTCTGGAAGAAGATGCAATCGTGGATACGATGCACCAGGCCTACGAAAGAGTCGATTTCTCGAAAGTATCGTACGCTCTTTTCATGAGCGGACCGTCGAAGACCGCCGACATAGAGCAGTCTCTCGTATTCGGTGCCCATGGAGCGGTCGCCATGACGGCGGTGCTCATCCCCTCGAAACGAGCTTAGAGGATGAACGCCCGTCTCATGACTCTCTCTATCTCGTCGAAGGAGAATCTCCCCTCCGTAAAGATATCAAAAGCCAATATCCCCTGATATAGAAGCATTTGGCTACCATCTTTTACCGTTTTGCCGAGGCTCTTCGCCAGAGAGATGAAGGGGGTTTTTTTGCCGTATATCACATCTATGGCGGCCTCCGCTCTTTGCAGGATTTTTTCCAGTCTTTCGGCATCCATCGGCAGAGAGTCGTCATCGAGTCCGGCGGAGGTCATATTGACCACTATCTCGTAATCCTCCGTACCCTCCATCTCGTCGTACAGTAGAGTCTCGAAACCCTCCTTCGCAAACTGTTGCAGTCTCGGAGCGCTTCTGTTGGCTATGCTCACATCGTAGCCGTTGTCTCTGAGGATGGCGGCGCTCGAGAGGGCCGTACCGCCGGCACCGAGGAAGAGGACTCTCCTGTTTGGCCCGAACTCTCCGAGTACTTTGAGGAAGCCCGGAGCATCGGTATTGAATCCCATGAGTGCACCGCCTCTTTCGACTATGGTGTTTACCGCCCCTACCTTTTTCGCGAAGGGGTCGAGATGGTCACATGCCCGATAGGCATGCTCCTTGTGCGGTACCGTTATATTGATACCCGAGAGAGAGAGTTCGAAAAACCTCTCTTTTAGTGCGCTACCCTCTTCGAGGCGATATCTGCCGTAGCAGGCGTCGTATCCGAACGCTCTGAAGGCGAGATTGTGCATTAGAGGAGATTTGGAGTGAGCCACAGGATTACCGAATATAGCGAACATTTTCATTGCCGACACCTTGCAGAGATATATTGTAGGATTCTAACATAATCGACTTAGCGGAATGTCCAAAGAAGAGACTATATCAATAAATATGAAAAATATCGTTCACTATTAAATAATATGAAGAATTTCGGCAAGTGTGCGGCGCGGAGAGTCCGCACCGGCCGTGGAGATTACTTCACCATCGCGTCGAGTACATCCTCGGGCACCTGGTCGAAGTTGAGGTATCTATATACACTCTCTTTGTTTTCGTCGGTTATCTTCCTGTTGACGATTTCGAGATACTCCTCTTTGCTGGGGATTTTGCCCAGCAGTGCGGCTACGGCTGCCACTTCGGCCGAGCCCAGATATACCTGAGCACCTTTTCCGAGGCGGTTGTCGAAGTTTCTCGTGGATGTGGAGAAGACGATGGCGTTGTCTCTCACTCTCGCCTGGTTACCCATACACAGAGAGCATCCTGGTATTTCGGTCCTCGCGCCGGCGGCACCGTAGATGGCGTAGTAGCCCTCTTCGATAAGCTCCTTTTCGTCCATCTTGGTAGGAGGAGTCACCCAGAGTCTCGTATTGACCGCACCCTCTCCCTTGAGTACCTCTCCGAGCGCTCTGAAGAGTCCGATATTGGTCATACAGCTTCCTACGAAGACTTCATCTATATTCTTGGGTCTCTTCTCGTCGGCGAGTACTTCGCTCAGAGTGGCCACATCGTCCGGGTCGTTGGGACATGCCACGATAGGCTCGGTGATTTCGTCGAGGTCTATCTCTATGACAGCGGCATATTCGGCATCTTCGTCTCTCTCCATGAGAGTCGGGTTTTCGAGCCACTCTTTCATCTTGTCTATTCTTCTTTGCAGAGTTCTCTTGTCTTCGTAACCCTCTTCGATCATCTTTTCGAGAAGCACGATGTTGGATCTGAGGTACTCTATGACAGGCTCTTTGTCGAGTTTGACCGTACATGCGGCCGCACTTCTCTCCGCGGAAGCGTCGGAGAGTTCGAAAGCCTGCTCGACCTTCAGATGCTCCAGACCCTCTATCTCGAGGATTCTACCGGCGAAGACATTCTTCTTGCCTTTCTTCTCGACGGTGAGGAGTCCCTCTTTGATAGCCTGATAGGGGATGGCGTTGACGAGGTCTCTGAGTGTGATTCCCGCTTGCATTTGCCCCTTGAATCTGACCAGAACGGACTCCGGCATATTCAGAGGCATCATTCCCGTAACCGCGGCGAAAGCGACCAGTCCGGAACCTGCGGGGAAGCTGATACCTATGGGGAAACGGGTGTGGCTGTCACCACCCGTACCCACGGTATCGGGGAGTACCATTCTGTTGAGCCAGCTGTGGATTACACCGTCGCCGGGTCTGAGAATCACACCGCCTCTGCTGGTCCAGAAGGGGGGCAGAGTGTGCTGAAGCTCCACATCGGCGGGCTTGGGATATGCGGCAGTATGGCAGAAAGACTGCATTACCAGGTCCGCACCGAAGCTGAGGGCGGCGAGCTCTTTGATCTCGTCTCTGGTCATGGGACCGGTGGTATCCTGAGAGCCTACCGTCGAAACCACGGGCTCTACATACATACCGGGTCTTACACCCTCCATACCACAGGCCTTGCCTACTATTTTCTGAGCGAGTGTGTAGCCCTTGCCACTGTCTGCAGGCTGTTCGGGCTTGGCGAATACATCGCTATGCTCGAGTCCGAGAGCCTCTCTCGCTCTGTTCGTGAGTCCTTTGCCTATGATGAGGGGGATTCTGCCGCCTGCTCTCATCTCGTCGGGCAGAGTGTTCGGCTCGAGTTTGAACTCGCTGACCACTTCGCCGTTTTTGTAGATTTTGCCTTCGTAGGGCTTGAGTACTATCTCGTCACCCGTCTCGAGCTTCTCCACGGGTGCCTGGATGGGCAGACATCCGCTATCCTCGGCAGTGTTGAAGAAGATGGGGGCTATGATGGAGCCTATGACCACACCGCCCGTTCTCTTGTTGGGGACTCCGGGGATATCGTCTCCGAAGTGCCACTGTACGGAGTTGATTCCCGACTTTCTGGAGCTTCCCGTACCTACGACATCGCCCACATAGGCTAGGTCGTTGCCTCTCTTTTTGAGTTCTGCTATGGTCTCGAGGGGTCTCTCCATCCTCGCTGAGAGCATGGAGTTTGCGTGCAGAGGGATATCGCTTCTGGTAAAGGCTTCGCTGGCGGGGCTGAGGTCGTCGGTATTGGTCTCTCCGGGCACTTTGTAGACTGTCAGTTTCATCTCTTCGGGCAGAGGGTCTCTCGAGGTGAACCACTCGGCATTCGCCCAGGACTCTATCACCTCTTTGGCGAAACTGTTGCCTTCGTCCATGAGGTCTTTGACATCGTTGAAGGCGTCATATACAAGAATGGTGTGCTTGAGCTCGTCCGCGGCCGCCTGAGCCACCTCTACATGGGGGCTTTTGAGAGCCTCTACGAGAGGGCCTACATTGTAACCACCGAGCATGGTCCCGAGTATCTTGACGGCATCCACTGCATGGATCGCCTTGCAGTGCGCATCACCTGTGATGATGGCGTTGAGAAAGGCGGCTTTGACATATGCTGCATCGTCCACACCGGGGTTGATATGGTTTTTGAGGAGGTCGAGCAGATACTCCTCTTCGGGAATCGAGTCCTGCTTGAGAAGTTCTACGAGTTCGGCTGTCTGCTGAGCCGTAAGCGGAAGGGGAGGTACGCCCAATTCGGCTCTCTCCTGCGTATGTTTTTTGTAATCTTCGATCAAGGACATGAGTACTCCTATTGATTTTTGGTAACAAGATTTTATCCAAAACTACATTTCCGATACTTTTGGGAGCCTTTTCGGATGGGAATAGATAGAGATGTGTATCGTAGAGTTACATATTGTTGATTCAAAATGTGTATAATCCGATTATGAGAGTACTTGTAATAGAAGATGACGAAGCCATCTGCTCGCTGCTCGTCGAGAGTTTCGAAAGCAGGGGCGAAAGTGTGGAGTGTGCGAAAGATAGTGAAGAGGCGGAGTATTATCTCTCGACGGGGGAGTATGATGTGATGATTCTGGATTGGATGCTTCCGGGAGAGAGCGGAGTGGATTTCATCGAGAGATTGAGGCGTTGCGGAGTGAAGATGCCCGTGTTGATGTTGAGCGCCAAAAGTGATGTGAGAGATCGCATAGAGGGGCTCAGAAGAGGATGCGACGACTATCTTGGCAAACCGTTCAGCCTCGATGAGCTTGAAGCCAGAATAGAGGCTATCTATAGAAGGGTGATCGACAATAGCGGACGCAACGAGATAAGATTCGGCGATATGGTGATAGACCTGGATAAAAAAGAGTTGTACAAAAAAGGCGAAAAGCTTGAATTGACACGGAAGGAGCTCGATCTTCTGCTTTTGCTTATAAAGCACAGAAATTCATATATATCCAAAAGCAGAATAGCCGAGAGTGTATGGCGAGAGAGTGATTTCGTAAACAGTAATGTGGTAGAGGTCACGATACACAATCTACGCAAAAAGCTCGGGAAGGAGTATATAAAAAGTTTCAGAGGATTGGGGTATAGGGTTGATCTTTGATCTCTATAGAAGTGACAGTCTCAGGCATAGAGTGCTTTTCTGGTTTGCCTTCGCGATATCGCTACTGCTGGTGATTTTCGGCAGCGCCTTCTACTATCTAATGGAAGAGAGGATGGAGTTCAAGACAGAAGAGAAGCTATATATGGCGGCAAGTTCCGTGCAGAGTGCCATTCTCTCGGGCAGGAAGCTCTCCGAGGCATTTTCTCCCGTTCTCGCACAGGGCATGGAGGCGGCATTTATTAGAGGTTCCGAAACGCTTTTCAAGACACCCGGAATGACGGATGAGATAGTGCGCGATATGCTCGGCAGCAAAAAGAGCTTCGTCTCTCATGAGATAGACGAATATACTATCGATGCCATCTATCGTCTGGATTTCGAGAGGGAAAAGAACGGCACATTGATTCTTTTCGAAAAATCTCTCCCCAATAGAGCCGAGGATATGGAAGATATACTGCTATGGCTCGGACCGGCTCTTCTGCTTTTGCTGCTCTTTTCGGCCAATAGGGCGCTAAACGAAGTCTTCACCCCTATAAACAGGATAACCGATGCGGTAAAAGCGGTATCGATAGACAACTTTTCGCATAAATTGAACCTTCCCTTTGCATATGAAGAGACCAAAGAGTTGATAGAGGCATTCAACGATATGATAAAGAGGCTCGAAGAGGGAGTGGAGAATCTCGACAGATTCAACAGTGATATATCGCATGAGCTCAAAACACCGCTGACGGTACTAAGAGGCGAGTTGGAGCTTGCTCTGAGGAAGGATGCGAATGGCCAAGAGCGGGAGAAATCCATAAGAAAATCACTTAAAGAGCTGTCCGAGATCGAGAGACTCATAGACTCTCTCTTGCTACTTGGCAGATATAGCGAATCGAATATATATGAAACTTTCGAGCATATCTACTTCGATTCCATGATTCTGGATCTGTGTGAGAAATTTTCGAAGAAGATGAGAGATAAAGAGATAGAATTGAAAATAGAGCGGCTGGAGGCTGTGGAATCGAGAGCCAACAGTGCATTGACAAGATCGATATTCGCGAATCTAATCGAGAATGCTATCGAATACGGTTCGTATGGCGGGAGTGTAGGTATATCTCTATACCGTGAGCATGGGAGCCTGTTTTTCGAAATTGTCGATGACGGTATCGGCATGAGACCGGAAGAGATAGAGAGAGTTACGGAGAGATTCTACAGGGTCGATCAATCCAGAAAAAGGAGCGACGGCGGCTTCGGCTTGGGGCTCTCCATCGTGAAAAAAGCCGTAGAGCTTCACGGCGGCAGACTCGAAATAGAGTCGCGATACACTCTCTATACCAAAGTGAGGATAGAACTCCCCCTCTTTGGCTTCTGATACCCGAATTCCCCTATATTTCATTTTCAATTAATCTACGCAAATACAATAGCCCCAAAAAATCCGGAGGTAAACGAAATATGTATAGATTCGCAAAGGGGCGGATGAGGATTGTATCTCTGGCTTTCTCGAGCTTCGTCATACTCTCTTTCCTGCTTAGAGCCTTCTTCCTTTTATGGGTACGCAATGAGATAGATACCGACTATACGGGTATTGTGGAGATATTTGCAAGAGGATTTCTCTACGATATCGTCACGGCACTCTATCTCCTGTCTCCTCTCTTGCTCTATCTCTTGCTTGTCCCGAGAAAAATATACAATGGCAAAGTTCACAGAATCATATTGACTCTGATACTCTATTCATTTATATACTCGATACTCTTCTCTTTGGTGAGTGAGTATTTTTTCTGGGAAGAGTTCGGAAAGAGATTCAACTTTATAGCTGTTGACTATCTGGTATATACGCATGAGGTGGTGAAAAACATCTGGGAATCTTATCCTGTCGCTACGATAATGTTTCTGCTGGCTCTTCTATCTGCCCTGATGACATATCTCATATTTTCGAAAGCTATCCAAGAGAGAGATGAGGGCACCTTCGCAGAGAGGACGCTTCGCTCTCTCCCCTTGATTGTCGCGATTGTACTGACACTCTTTTTTGTCGATGGCGAGAGTATGCTTCCCGAGAGTTCGAATGTATATGAAAAGGAGTTGGCCAAAAACGGGATATATTCACTTTTTCACGCATTCAGACACAATGAGCTCGACTATGAGAGTTTCTATGCGACTCTTCCACACGAAAAGCTCTTTCGCAACCTTGCAAAGCTCGAAGGCTTCGATGATAAAAGAGCAAAACAGTTCATCTCTTCCAATCCCAAACGCAAAAAAAATATCATCGTAGTTATGATAGAGAGTATGAGTGCGAAATATATGGGAATTTACGGTAACGACAAAAAGCTGACTCCGAATCTGGATCGTCTGGCCAAAGAGTCTCTCTTTTTCGACAATCTTTTCGCTACCGGTACGAGAACGGTGAGGGGAATGGAGGCTCTTATCTTGAGTGTTCCGCCCACACCGGGTAGGAGTATAGTGAAAAGACCCCGCAACGATACGATGGATAGTTTCGGAAAAGTCCTCGCAAAAGAGGGGTATTTGGAAAATTTCATCTATGCCGGTTATGGCTATTTCGACAATATGAACGATTTTTTTTCCAAAAACGGATTCAATATAGTCGATAGAAAAGATTTCGCATCCGAAGAGATAAGCTTTTCCAATGTCTGGGGAGTTTGCGACGAAGATCTCTTCAAAAAGGTTCTGAAAGTGGCTGATAGGGCGTATGCCTCGCATAGACACTTCTTCAACTATATCATGACGACGAGCAACCATAGACCATATACATACCCAGCCGGTAAAATAGATATAGAGAGCGGAAGCGGCAGAGATGGTGCGGTAAAGTATTGTGATTACTCCATAGGTAGATTTATCCGGGAGGCTCGAAAAAGAGCATGGTTCAAAGATACGGTTTTCGTTTTCGTAGCCGACCACAATGGTGGAAGTGCGGGAAAAACGAGCCTGCCTCTAAATAGATACAAAATTCCTCTAATCATATATTCTCCTTCGCTGATAAAGCCTCGTAGGGTTTCCAAACTCTCTTCGCAGATCGATACTCTGCCTACTCTTCTGGATATTCTCGGTATCGATTTCAAAGGCAAATTCTATGGAAGATCTATAATCGAAGACTCTTTCAGACCAAGAGCCTTTATCGGCAACTATCAGAAACTGGGTCTGGTCGAAGGGGGAGCCTTGTACTATCTGACACCAGATAAAAAGGTCCACAAAAAGATAATCGAGTCCTTGAGTCTCAATAGAGTCCGATATGGTGATGCAAATATGTCACAAATCGAAAGAGAGACACTCATAAGCTACTATCAGAGTGCGAGTGTCATATATCACGAATCGTTGAAGAGAGGAAAAATTGATCAGAAAGTTTATTGAAAAACGGCGAATAGTGCTTTCAAGGGTGATAATGCTTCTGTATTTCATCCTTTTCATATCGAGCAGGAGCGGATGGGACGGTACGATAGTGAGATATCTACTACTCTCCTTGGGGCTCTTTTTCGTCGCGGTGGCATCACTGGGTAGAATGTGGTGTTCCATCTACATAGCCGGTTATAAGAATGGAAAGCTCGTCAGTGAAGGCCCATATTCCATAAGTAGAAATCCCCTCTATCTCTTTAGTTTCATTGGGGCTCTCGGGATAGGATTGAGTACGGGAACACTGACTATGACACTACTTATCGCGGCTCTTTTTCTGCTCTATTATCCGTTTGTGATAGCTGCGGAGGAGAAGAAGCTATATAGACTTTTTGCTCGAGAGTTCACGGAATACAAAAAAAGAGTTCCGGTTTTTCTACCTAATTTCGCTCTCTTCGAAGAACCGGAAAACTACAATGTAAATCCTATAATCTATCGCAGACATATTTTCAGTGCCGTCTGGTTCGTATGGGCGGTGGGAGTGATAGTGTTTATCGACGGTCTCAAAGAGACAGGCGTACTTCCAAGCTATCTGCTACTCTATTGAAAGGTTGAACTATGTATAGTTTCGATTCCGCTCTTTTCACATATATAAACTCGTTTGCCGGGGAGTCTCATACGAGAGATATCATAGCGATATGTGTGGCTGATTACCTGCCGTTGCTTTTCATAGCTTTCGAGATATATCTATACTTCTATAAAGGAGAGAGGAAAACTGCACTGAGCGCCTTTTATGCAGCTATGGCGGGTATTGTAATGAACCAGCTTATCTCTATCGTATATTATCGTCCCCGTCCTTTCGTGCAAGGTCTGGGTGAAAATCTCGTAAAACACTCTGCAGATAGCTCGTTTCCCTCGGATCATACGGTATTTATGGCAGCCATAGCTTTTGCTCTGATTCTTACAAAAGAGAGAAGAGTTTCGGGCTATCTCTTTCTCGTACTCTCTCTAATCGGAGGAGTGGCACGAGTCTATGTCGGAGTACATTTTCCGCTGGATATTGCGGGAGGAGTGACGGTTGGACTGATATCGGCACTGCTCGTCTCAAAATATAGAAAAACTCTGGGAAAAGTGGATGATAAGTTAAATATCTTGGTCGATAGTGTCATATACACGAAAGTTTTCTCCAAAAAAAATCGGGATGATATCGAATAGTCGATCTATCGAGCACGCCTATGTGCAATCGACTTCCTATGTCGGGGCGGGGTGGAAAAGGCTATCTTCGGACTCTTTCGTATGCAAGATCCTGCCGGCAATCAAAGTCGCTGCCCCGGAGAGTTGAAATCGAGTGAGTCATATTCACGAGAACTTAGCTATCGATTCGCTATTGGCGATACTCATATCTCTTTTTTGATACCATCAGAACAAGACTCATTAGAGCGATACCGGATAGCGAGAAGATTATTGCGATTTTATCTCCGAAATATTGCCAGATTTCACCGATCGTAATCGCTCCCAATGAGCTGAATATGGCAACACCGGCATATAAAACTCCATACGCGCTGCCTTTGTTTGCAGCATTGTCCGAAATATAACTTCTAATCGCATTTGAACTCGAAACCAAAAATAGACCTAAAAATATGAAAGATTGAATGATGAGTTTGTAATACAAAAATCCCATAGAAAAAATAGCAAAAACGAAAGAGAGTATCACTATTTTGACAACACCGATTTTATCAATCATAATGCCAAAAAAATAACTTGCTACCGCTTGGGTGAATGTAAGTAAAATTACCATCAAAGGAATATATTCTATTTTTATCGTCTCCTTCGCTTTTATTATGAAAAAACTATCACTAAACATGAAAAATGAAAATCCCAAATAGACAAATAGCATAGGTAAAAGTTTTTTATCATTGGCTAAGAGCAATCGCTTTCTATCCTCTTTTTTGTAAGGTACATCATCTACGAAAAAAACAACTATCACAACCCCCAAAATCCCCGGCAGTAAAGTCCAAGCGAATATCGACTTGAAGATTTCAATACTTTTTCCCGAAAAAAATAGTATTATAAATACGATTGTAGCACCAACCATCTCCCCTGCAATATCCATCATTTTATGAAATCCGAAAGTTCTTCCAGATTTTTTTTCTGAAAATTCTGAAATCATTTTATCTTTTGTCGCACTCCTAAGAGCCTTTCCCACTCTTTCAATACCTCTTAAAGTAGCTATACTCTCCCAGGAGTTTCCGAAATACAATAGAGGCTTACTAAGGGCAGATATGAAATATCCAAGAACAACGAAAGGTTTCACTACTTGATATTTATCGCTTAGATAACCAAACAAGAATCTGAATCCATAGGATATGATTGTAGCGATAGCCAAAATATACCCAAGCTTATCGACTCCATTGTGAAGGCCAAACACTACATAAATAGGTAAAATTGTCGTTACCATATTGCTCGCCATATCGGTAAAAAAACTTACAAAACCAAGAGCGATAATATTTTTGTTCAAATCCAATACCTTTCTATTAAAAATGATTTCGTTCAGATTTTAATCTATCTCCTCTTGCAAAGCACTGAATGATAGTTAGATAGATTCTTATCTCGCTCGATTGTATCGAAAATATAATTTCATGAATATAGAGAAAATTATCATCCGACTTATTCTTGCAAAACTCTTTCGACAGGATTGAAGCTCCCACTCCTTGACTATTCACGCTTCACATCGAGAGGGCGAAATCTGAGCATTACTGTATGCAAGACTCCACCGGCGACTAAAGTCGCCGCCCCTATAAAGGTTTAAACTCATATCGCCATTTAGGGGCCGCGACTTCAGTCGCGGATTCAATTTTGAAGTCCATACAGGCTGACCATCGACATGGAAAGCAAAAGTCCATCTACATGGAGCTGCGACTTTAGTCGCGGAATAGACATCGACGACCATAGAAGTTAACTATCGCCTTGGAAAGTAGAAGTTCATCTATTTGGGGCTGCGACTTTAGTCGCGGAATTAGCGTTGGAGTCCATAGAACTCGCCATCGAAATGGAAAGCGAAAGTCCATCTACCATCTATGC
>CAJXJF010000019.1 GCA_913054475.1 uncultured Nitratifractor sp. | reverse complement strand
AAGAACTTTTTTATCGGATTGTTTTTGGGATTCTCTCTCCAGCAGTCTCCTCAATCTATCTTTATCTTTCGTCTTTTCCAATATTTTCAATGCAAGGAGTCTCACTCTTCTCGATTTCGAGCGAAGTGCTCCCTCCAACTCTTGCATATATTTGTCAGCTCCGGCATTCTCCATAGCATAGAGGACGACCTTTTGCTCTCCTATCGAATCGGCCGTGTAAAATCTGTTTTTGAGCAGATCGTCGCTATCTTTGATTTTGGAACTTAGCGTGCCGTAAGCCAGCAAGGCGGTATTTTGCACATCTTTGTCGTTATCGCTCTGCGCAATCTCTCTAACACTTTCGAGAGTGTCTTTCGTAGGTCTCTTTACAGTACCGGCGGCGGCTATGGCTCTGAATCTATCTCTCTCTTCATTACTCTCGTCTCTCGCAATCTCGATCAAGGCTTTTTGCGCCTGCGGAGTATCTACATATCCCAAAATTCCAATAATACGCATTCTCGTATAGTCGTCGAAATCTCTCAATTGAGACAAGAGTGCAAATGCACTATCGGGCTCGGCTTTCAAAAATTTACGCAAAAGAAGGTGTGTATTCATATCCTTGGGCTTTTGACGCAGCAATTGCGTTATCTTCTTTAGTGTCAACCCCTCTTTTTCGAACTCCTGTCTGAGCTTTTGTATCTGCACTTTTCGGATAATTTCATCATCTCTCCCCTTTTTCTCGGATAGAAGTTTTTTGTAGTCGTCAAGCCCCCTCTTCGATAAAAAGATATTCCGCCTCGGGTCGTATTTCACCTTTTGTGCCTTTATACTACTCTCGATTGATATATCGCTTTGTTTGAAATATAGAGTCTCGTTCACTTCGGCCTTTTTCAACCAGAGCCCACTGTCGTCTATTATCGCTGAAATATCGCTCTTTTTGACGACAATATCACTATCTTGATACGAGATTATCCTTTTGGAGATATCGTAGGCGTTTTTTCTATACACCGCCTTGTATCTCCCGTTGATATCGTATTCGTAATTCTCGTAATATCTATAATCCCTATTTACGATCTGCAATTGATAGACGAGCTGTCGGATACTCTTGACAATCTCGTTATCCGATGCAAAGAGCATATCTTTGATATGGCCCTGTCTATCGAAATTGATCAAAAAGTTCTCTTTATATATCTTTTCGAGCTCTTTTGGGAGTCGAGTACGACCTTTGCGGGCGGACGATATGTCGATATCGCTCAATTCGGCCACTGCCCAAACGGAGTCGTTGGATTCGAATTTCAGGATCTTGATATTCAAAAGACAAGAGATAGCCAGCGACTTTTCTACAGGGTGCTTGCGATCTGCCAAAAAGAGCATCTTCTGTCGAGATACGACTCTATAGCTCGCCTTTGTGTCGAGTCCGAAATTATAGGAAGTATCGATTTTTGCCTCTGTGCTGCGAGGCTTCTCGAGACTCCTTGTATGTATGAGATAGATATAGCCCGCGGCAAGTAGCGTCAGTATAAGCGCTACAACTCTTTTGCCGCTCATCGTTCATCTCCACTCATCTCGTTCTCTTGCTCCGAGAGCTCTCTTTGTTCCAGATTCTTATATGCGAAACCTCCGAGTTCAGACCTTTGTCGGAGTCGAGCTTGTGGTAGTTCGTCGTAATGCCGTAACTCTCCTCTTTCGCACTTGTAGAGTGTTGGAATCCGCTGATACACACAGGTGCATCCCACTCCTGCTCTCCGCGATATATAGTCATATAGTTCTTCGTACTCGTCTTTTTCTCGGGGTGATCATATACCCTGATAATGGTTCCTTTTAGGACATTGGGATAGAGCAAAACGGAACTTGCCTTGTTGTTGATACACTCCAGGCTTTCGCTACAATCGATATCGACGGCATAGTTGCTATTGAATTTACCCACCTCTTCGCCTTCGCAATTGTTTTCGCTATAAAATACTATGTCTCTATGCGAGGTTATGAACTGATTGGCATTGTTGCCCGCAGTACCGTTGTTCAAAATCTTTCCCAAAATTTCGGTCATCTCCGACTCTTCCGGTGTCGAGTCGGAACAAAGAGGAGTAGATTCGTTGTGTCGTGCAATAAACGGTATATAGCTATAGTATGCGCCATCGAGCGCCTGAGAGTCGATATCGACCACTCCGTCGGTACCGAATGCCGCGGCGGTATCGCAAAGCGCACGAATGGCCAAAAGCGGCACCGTTCTATCTGCGACCTTCAGAGTCGTATAGGGGTATTTATCGTTGAACTCCTTCATGCTACTTGCACTCAAATCCGCTATAGCGGAGCCTTTTTGGGCTGAAAAATCGTATATCGCCCCTTTGTGCGGTGTGGCGATGGTATATATTTTCGTTATCTTTTTCGCCGCGGAGGCAAAGGGCTCCTCGCCGCTCAGATATGCGTGGCTGACGATATATCTCAAATCCAGACCGCCCATGCTGTGCCCCACCGCGATGAGCGAATCGTCTTTTAGATCCAGCGAGTTGATATACTCGGCGAGCTCTTTGGCACGCTCCTGGATAGAGCCGTAGGGTTCGACATTGGTTCTATAGACATTCCAACCCTTTTCGGAAGCATAGTCGGCAAAGCTATTCCAACTGCTCTTACTCGAGCCCATTCCGTGTGCAAAGAGGATATTTTTTTGTTTCGGCGGTAGCGAGGGGCTCTCTCTGTCGGGATATTTCACACCCATATCCGGAATCAAATCGATTCTGAAAAGCTCCTGCCCCTTATCCAAAAGGGTGGTGGTGTAGGCTGTCGTGCTCCATTTCGCGAGATTTCTCGTTCTTTTATGCTCATCCCACTTCAATGGATTGTAAAACTCACTTTTATCCTTGGGGCCAAACCATTTGGCGTATAGATACAATCTTCCGTTAGGCCCCTTGAAGTAGTTCGTTATATTCTCATGCAGACTCCCTACCAGATATTCGATATATTCACCATTTTCCGAGGGGACAAGATCTATGGATGCGGTGACTTTATTTACGAAATCGTCACTAAGAAGCCAAAATTCACCTCCGACTCCCGCACTGAAATCGACATCGAGGCCGAAAAAGTCGAATCCTACACCCACACCGCCATCTATCCACGAACCGATTGCCGCCTTTGGTGTAAACGACGCCACTGCCGATGCGATACCCTCGAGATGGATATCCGCCACATATCCTATATCCCCTTCCGCTCCTACCTCCACGCTCACCGGTATGAGGCCGAGTATTATGGTCTGGGTTTTGGAGATATCCTCTCCGAATGTATTTTCATACTGATATCCAATCAGAGTGTGTGCCGAGCCTGAAGAGAGCAATTTCTTGGCTTTTGCGTACTTGACCGATTTTTTGACTTTGCGGCGCTTGGTATCTTCGTCGGTCACCTCCGGTGTACTTAGCCCCGAAACATCGCTTAGACTCTCGCCGATAGCAAAAATATTTTTCCCGAAACTCTTTATCACCAGCCCGTAACCAGTATCTTCGAAAGAGCCGGGATCGACATCGACATCGAAAGCTACATCGAGTATCTTGTAGTGTTTCTTTTTCAAAACCTTGACCTTGACAGTGGTGTCGGTATCGGTATGGATACCATCTCTATCTATCCATGCGACACCCTCCGAATCTATACCCGCACCCATTTTATTACCATATTTTTTCCTTACGAAACTTTTTTCGAATTTTACTTTGTCGAAACTATCCGGCGAGCCCCCTCTCCTCTCGAGAGCTCTTTTGCCATAGTTCTTCTCCAGCATACCGAGTAGCTCTTCGAGCGACATCGTACCGTCCATGAGTTTGGAAATGTTGTCGGACAATAGCTCCAGAAGTCTATCACTCATAAAAAAGTTCACAGGTACCCTGTATGTGTCGATGAGCTCTCCGCTTTTGCCATCGCTCAATCTAAATACGATATCCGCATCCAATACGGCTCTGCTATTGCCGACAAGTAGCCCGGCGAGTCTCTGCATCAAAGACAGTAGCGTCTCCCTCGTAATCAGCATATTCGAGGAGAGGTGGAGTGTGGTATCTGGCTCTATATTCGGTATGACGATTTTGTTCGAATATCTCAAGAGAGCTTGCCTATCCTTCTCATTTTGAAAGACGACAGCTTCAAACGGAACCGTTACGGGCATACCGTCTATATCGATATAGCCGTCAAGTACGATATCACTCAGGTTCTTATCGCTGAAACTGTTTCTAATCAACAATGTACTGTTTATGGTGATATTGCCTTCGTCGTACGACATTTCGATATGTTTCACATCCGCATTGATCGCTCTGGAGTCGATATCGCTATCATCGTCGAAGGCAAAACCCTCTATTTCGGCACCGGCAGACTCCTTCACTCTGAAAGATTGTGTCTTTTTACTAAAATTGCTATCACTGTTCAAGACGACCTCTATATGATACATACCCGTCTCTATATCGGAGGGGATGATACTCCGGCTGGGATATCTGTGCTCACCTATCCCTATTTCGGGTATAGTGTAACCATCCAGCGATCTCTTCTCGCCGCTCGTCTCGTTTACGAGATAGTATTGCACTATCAGATCGTTCAAGATTGTTCTGGATGCTATATCGATTGCGATATCTACGATAGTTCCCTTCGCGATTGTCGATAGATCGTTCGTTATCTCTACAGATCTGAAATCGTCATCGTCCACCTTCGAGACATTGCCTTCGACAATCGAAGCCACTATCGATTTTATAGTTGCATCGTCGAATATATTTTCATTTAGAATAAGATTTCGCTTCGAGGGTACATATGAGAAAAATTTCTCCACTACGGTGTCGTTGCTTTCGTTTTCTGTTTCGCTACTATCGAGCATCTGCCTAATCGTATTCATATAGATCTCCTCGAAATCGTCGGAGCCTATATGATACTTTACTGCCCTGTACAAGAGATCGCTCATATAGCTAATCGTGAAATTCTCCCCCAGACTCTTGATTGTAGCCCCTCGTAGCAGAGCGTAGAATCTGCCTCGATTTTCGGTGGGGGTATCGTCTTTGATACCGTCGTCGTCATAATCCCAATCTTCACCTCCCTCGACTTCGTAGAGATAGTATTCGGAATCTCCCAATTCGGATGCGTGAGAATTGAATTTGCCGATTTCGGACAATTCGTCTCCTTGCGAGCTACGCTCTTGGAAGAGTAGTTTTTTTAGGCCATCACTGTCCAATTCGTATATCTTGATATCGGCACCACCAAGATTTCCGAGCATAACGCTCGCTTCGGATGGGCTTGCCGGCATTGCCAGTTTCACCGCCGCATGCTCTTTCGTCTCCTCTCTTTCGCTATGGTTGTTGTTACAAGCTGTAACGAAAAGCAACAATCCAAGCACCATCGACCTTACCCAAACAGACATGATAGCCCCCTTTCATTCAATAAAAAACATTCTATAACTACTCTTCTTAAGTTTGGATAAAAGAAATCATAGGGTTTCGACTGTACTGTTTTGCATTGCGAAACCTTTGAATATACTCGTCTCTATTGCATGGACACAAAGAGCTAAAACCCTCTATTGTTTCCCGGATAGATATTTTCGCTATAATTAAGCAAAAAATAGGTGTTGAGATGCAATTGGTGGAAACGAGAGGAAACGACGGGAAGAGGAGAGAGAGAGTTGGATTTTCGCAAGCCATACTCGATCCGGGCGCCAGTTTCGGAGGTCTGTATGTACCCGAAAGCCTGCCGGATATGGGCATATCATTTCTCTCCGAATATACGATGAGCGACTACAAAACTCTCGCTCACGCCATTTTGAAAGCTTTCGAAATCGATATAGAGGACGACTTGATATACGAGGCTCTCGACAGATACGACAGCTTCGACGACGCCTCCAATCCGGTACCGGTATCGAAAATAGGTCAAAAGCTCTATGTCAGCGAACTGTGGCACGGCCCGACGAGGGCCTTCAAGGATATGGCTCTACAGCCCTTTGGTGTAATACTTTCGGCATTGGCGAAAATGAGAGAAGAGAACTATCTCATAATGGCCGCCACGAGCGGAGATACAGGCCCCGCCACACTCGAAACCTTTAAAAACAGAGAGGGTATAAAGGTGTCGTGCCTCTATCCCGCCGGCGGTACAAGCGATGTCCAGAGATTGCAGATGGTGACCGAAGATGCACCGAACCTCAAAGTGATAGGGGTGAACGGAAATTTCGACGACACCCAGAAGGCTCTCAAATCGCTGCTCTCTTCGGATGAGTTCAGAGCGAAACTCCAAAGGGAGGGGCTCAGGCTCTCTGCTGCCAACTCCGTGAATTTCGGCAGAATAATTTTCCAGCTAATCTACCATGTACACAGCTATCTCGAACTGATGAGAAAGAACGAAATAGTCCTCGGAGACGAGATCGACCTGGTGGTTCCCAGCGGAAATTTCGGCAACGCCCTTGGGGCCTACTACGCCAAAAAAGCTGGACTGCCGATACGCAAAATCATCATAGCTTCCAATGTGAACAAGATACTGACCGAACTCTTCACAACAGGTATCTACGACATAAAGGATAGGGAGCTGATTCTCACCGAATCTCCAGCGATGGATATTCTCAAAAGCTCCAATGTAGAGCGGCTCCTCTACGACAAATTCGGCCCCGAACGCACAAAGGAGCTCATGAAGAGTCTCGACGAAGAGAGCAGATACGAGCTGAGCCCCGAAGAGCTCCATCTCCTACAGGAGGATTTCGAAGCCGCATACAGCGAAGACAGCGACTGCGAAAGTGTAATAGCGGAATTTGCCGAAAAAGGCTACATAATGGATCCTCACACAGCCACCTCCATAAAAGCCTATAGAGAGAAAGGTAACGGCGAAATACCCACGGTCATCTACTCCACTGCACAGTGGACCAAATTCAGCACCACGGTGGCCAAGGCTCTGGGGCTGGAGGCGCAAAGGGATCTCGATGCCATGAAGCTCATAAGCGAAAGGTTCGATATCGCCATACCCAAAGTCATAGAAGAGCTCTTTTCCAGAAAGATTGTCCATGACACCGTTGTGGAGAAGGATGGAATAGAAAAGGAGATGCTCTCTTTTTTGACATCGGAATGAAATGAAACCTACGACTCTGCTATATCTCTTGATATTCGCTTTGCCCGCAAAAGGGGCGGGAGATGTACCGACGAGCAGTTGCACCAATAGCGACAATCTCGTGCTATCGAGAGGTTGCAACCCATATAGCGCCAAATTCATATATACATCATCTGGGAAAAAGCGAAAAGTCTTCAGGGAACCTATAACAAGCAAGAGTCGGAAGGTATCTCACGGCTATATCTATAGAGACAATATATCGCTACAAGATGCCATAGAAAAATATATCGATATTCAGGAGAGACAGCAAAATAGAAAACTTATGCGCGCTCAGAAAGCGAAGCCCCTTTTTGGCCACGAAGAGGAAAGAAAAGCGGATAGAGAGAGCGAATATGAAGAGGAGGAGATGGATGCCTCGGTCTATCCTACACTCAAAGAGAATACCCGTGGAGGGAGGATTCCCGACGGAAACTGTGAGATAAAATATATAGTGGATAAAAAGCGGGGTATCGAAGATATACTCTTCATCGACCATCTACATCCTCCGGCCAAAATAGAGACCTTCAAGAGAGGCTCCACGAAGCACTCCTCTCCCACGATGGGTATATTGGAGTACGAGAATGGAGGGGATGCGGTTTTGGAGATCGTATATCAGTTCGCAAAGAGAAAGAAGAGAGCGCAAAGAGCTTCGAAAAAGATCTGCAAAACATACCATCTGAAACATATGATCCATATGGTAAAAAGAGGCGAAACCCTCTCTCATATAGCGAGAATCTATGGAACTACCGTAGAAGAGCTCAAAGAGTTGAACACCTTGGGTGATAAAAACAGTATCAAGGCCGGTACCGTGCTCAAAGTGGCTGCCAAGCGCTTCTTTCTGCTCGACGAAGAGGACTTCGCCCAAGTAAAATCGATCTCTGGCAAATATACCGTGCAAAAAGGGGATTCGATCTCTTATCTATCGAGAAGATTCCAGGTACGGAGCACCGATATAAGAGCCATGAACGGTTTTAAAAGAAACAGATTACTCAAGGTGGGGGAAAAGATTTTGATTCCCGTCCCGCAGAAAGATATAGATAGGTATATGCATTTGCTGGCATTGGAAAAACAGATGATAGAGAGAGACAAAAAGAGAATCGAAAGACTCAAGGAGCTAAGAAAATACAAACACAAGCTAAAATATGCCGCCAACGGAGAATTCAAGCATAAAATAAGAGTCGTTGCCACAGCCTATACTTCCCACTACACACAGACCGACAAAACCCCCTTTCTCGCGGCATGGAACAATCCTCTAAGGCCGGGTATGAAAGTGATAGCCGTATCTCCGGACCTGATAAGAAAGTATGGCCTGACCAACGGAGTAAGGGTGAAGATATCCGGACTCAAAGGTGTCTATACCGTCAGAGACAAGATGAACAAGCGGCTTAGAAACCATATTGATATCTATATGGGTACGAATCGTGCGAAGGCGTTGAAGTGGGGGCGCAGGAGAGTCGTTCTGCGCTGGTAACGAAAGAGTCTCAATCCTCCGTTTCGAGCAGAAGAGGGATATCTCTCTCCTCATATTCCGAAAGCTCCCGAAGTGTGGATAGAAGAGCCATCAGCTTGTTTCTGACTTCGAGCTCCTCCAGCTCCGGCTTCGAATCGGCGACCACTCCGGCACCCGCTTGCAGTATGATGCGGTCACTCTTTATCATGGCCGTTCTTATCGCTATGGCCGAATCCATATCGCCGGTGAAAGAGAAGTAGCCCACACTTCCGCTGTAGAAGCCCCTTTTGAGCTTTTCGAAGCGGGCTATGAGCTCCATAGCCTTTATCTTGGGAGCGCCGGTCATCGTACCAGCTGTGAATGTGGCTCTAAAGAGGTCGAACATATCCTTATCGTCCTCTATCTGAGCCACTACATCACTTACCATATGCATGACATGGGAGTACTTCTCCACCCTCATCATTTCGGGTACTTTCACAGTTCCGCTTTTGGCCACTCTACCTACATCGTTTCGTCCGAGATCCACGAGCATCAGATGCTCCGCACACTCTTTTGGATCTTCGAGTAGCTCTCTTTCGAGCTCATGGTCTCTGCGGGGTGTCTTGCCCCTCTTTCTCGTACCTGCTATCGGCCGTAGCAGTATCTCTCCCATCGTCAGTCTCACCATCACTTCCGGAGAGGAGCCGCATATGGCGAAATCTTCGAAATTGAGAAGGAAGAGATAGGGGGAGGGGTTTTTGGAGCGAAGGAGCCTGTAGAAGCTCAACGGGTCTATATACCCTCTTTGTGTATATCTGTTCGAGGGTAAGATCTGAAACACATCTCCCGCTCTGATATGCTCTTTCGCCTCTTGCACAATCTCCATGAAGCGTTCGGCGGAGATGGCGAACTCTCCCCTACCCTCGAGCTCGACGGGTTTGAATCTTCTGGGAGTATGTGGTCTGGCGAGCAACTCTTCGATTCTCTTTGCGATAGCTCCGTTTTCCCCATCGGGGTCTATGACCGTAAGTTCGGAACTTTTGTGGGAGTAGGCTATGATTATCTTCGGTCTGACAAGATCCAGATCCGGGGTGCCAAGCTCGTCTTCGAGACTCTGCATATACTCTCTCAATACGGGCTCGAAAACCTTCACCATATCGTAGGCGATAAAACCTATGAAACCATCCACGAAAGAGAATCCCGCTCGTTCGGCCCTTTGTGCGTAGAGCTTTTTGTCTATTTTTCCGTAATAGTCCTGAAGATAGCTGAAGGGGTCGCTCTCTATCTCCCTGCATTCACCGTTTGCATCATAGACATAGGTGAGATTGTCTATATACCTGACTCTCTCTTTCGCCCCTATGGTTATGAAGCTGAAATTTCCCTCTTCCGTAGTGACAACACTCTCGAAGAGCATTCTGATTTCGTTTGGAAAAATATCCCCTATCTCTCCATAGAGGGCCACCGGCGAAAGTTGGTCGAAAAGATACTTTTTTATCATCTATTTGGCCTTCACCACAAAACCTGCGATATTGAGCTTCGATTTTATAGTCGGCAGCTCGGCCTTGGCCTCTTCATACGATCTATACGGCCCTATTCTTATCTTCACCAGATTCTCACTCTTTACAGTTATATATCTATAGCCGCTTTTGGCGATATTATCGAGATATTCATCGTTGGGTCTTTTCGAAAAGGAACCCACCTGTATATAGTATCTACCGCTTGCGACTCTCTCTCTTGTGTGCTCTTTTCTCTTTTGCTGCTTGAAAAGCTCACTCGGTTTCGGACTCTTTCTGTGCTCTTTGCGCTCGACTCTTCTCTCTCTCTTTTTCTTTCTCTTTTTTTCGGGAGGCGAACTCTTCTCTTTTATGACAGGCTCTTCAGTTTTGCGTATTCGCTCTTCTTTTTGTGCATTCGCTACGGGCTTCTCCTCCTCGCCTTGCGTTACATCTTCGATCTCTTCGATGAGGGCTGTACTTTTTTCGCTTTTTCTCTCTTCTTCGTCTTCCATCTGTATTTTGGAGGGATTTTCGCTCAAAGGCGCCAACTCGTCTGGCAACTCTTCAGCATCGTTTGGAGATTTCACCTTGATAGGAGATTTGATTGGGGAGAGCTCTTTGTCCACTCTTCTATCGTTACTTACGGTGCTTTTCTTATCCGTACTCTCACCATTGCCAAATATCATCTTCGTCAACATGGTGCCAGAAACAAGTATGATGATTATCAATGCTATGAGCGTAACTATCTTTTTGGGCTTTTTCTTGCTCGGTTCGGGATCTTCTATTATCAGATCTTCAAGATTGTGATCGTACATTTCACTCTCCATATCTGTGATTGACCCAATTATAGCCAATCGAAGATTAGTGTAATATTAGTTAATATACGAAGTAGGGGAGTTTGTATATATTGATTTCGTCGGGAAGCGCGGGATCTGGAAGGATTTTCCAGCTTCGGGCTATCCTCTTCTCCAGCATACTCGAAAATTCGACTCCATAGTCGTATAGAGAGCGGGTCTCTCTCGACTCGTCGAAATATATATGTAGCTGTATATCTTCTCCGGCATCGTAGAGAGTGTAGTTCTCCATACATAGAAAGTCGCAGAGGTATCTGACGGTATTTGCGAAAAGCTCTCTCTCGTCACCTCCATACACAAGCAGAACCCTCTTGCCTCTGCCATCCTCGAGCAGAGGCAGCGCCAAAGTCCTCTTCTTATTCACATGAGCGCATATGAGACTCTCATGTACTCTCCCCTCTATCTCTTCATATCTGCTGTAGTGGCTTCTGCCCTCTTTTTCGAAGATACCCGCGATTGCGGAGCGTTTGATGAAGTATCGTGAAGCAGCGCGCACCAGAGAGCGTATCTCCGGCGCGACGAAGACTTTCGTATCAGTAGATCGGTCTGTCATAGATGACGAATCTGGAGGCAAGCTCTTTCATCTCTTCTCTGATCGAAGCGTGCAGGGCCGAATCGTCGATATTGTCGAGGACATCGGCTATTTTGTTGGCTATGATTTCGAACTCGGCCTCTTTCATTCCTCTTCTCGTCAGAGCGGGAGAGCCTATTCTTATTCCGGATGTGACGAAAGGACTTCTGGTCTCTCCCGGTACGGTATTCTTGTTTACCGTGATTCCTGCCGCACCCAGAGCCGCATCCGCATCTTTGCCGCTGAACTCTCTCTCGAGGAAAGAGAGGAGCACCAGATGGTTATCCGTGCCGCCAGATACCACATCGTAGCCTCTCTTTATGAGGACCTCCGCCAAAACGGAGGCGTTCTTCTTCACCTGTGCGGCATACTCTTTCCACTCGGGGGAGAGATTGTGCCTGAAGCCAACCGCCTTGGCGGCCACCACATGCACCAGCGGACCTCCCTGCAGACCGGGGAAGATGGCCGAGTTTATCTTTTTGGCTATCTCTTCGTCGTTGGTCATGATGGCGCCTCCTCTCGGACCGGCGAGAGTTTTATGCGTTGTCGTGGTAACGACATCGGCATAGGGGAAGGGGCTAGGATGCTCGCCTGCGACCACGAGACCCGCTATATGTGCGATATCGGCGAAGAGATACGCACCGACGGCATCGGCAATCTCTCTGAATTTTTTGAAGTCTATCTCTCTGGGATATGCCGACGCTCCGCAGACTATGATTGCGGGCTGTACGATTTTGGCTATATCCATCACGCGCTCGTAGTCTATACGGCCGTCGAGTTCTACGCCGTAGGTGAAACTCTGATAGTTTCTACCAGAAAAGCTCGGTTTGGAGCCGTGTGTCAGGTGACCTCCGTGGCTGAGGTCCATTCCGAGAATCTTGTCGCCCGCCTTTATGAGCGCGGCATATACGGCGCCGTTGGCCTGTGAGCCCGAATGGGGCTGGACATTGGCGAAGCGGCATCCGAAGAGCTCCTTGCATCTATCTATCGCAAGCTGCTCCACACGGTCGGCATATTCACACCCGCCATAGTATCTCTTGTATGGATATCCTTCGGCATATTTGTTGGTAAATACCGAGCCCATAGCCTCCATCACTTCCGGAAAGGTGAAGTTTTCGCTCGCTATCATTTCGAGATGTTCGCTCTCTCTCCTAAGCTCCGCCTCTATCGCCTCGAAGACCTCCGGGTCGAATTTCTCTATAAAATAACTCATATCGTTCCTTTCAAAAACTATATTTCATCACTAAGAATCTTCCTCGTCGGTACTCTCGAACCCTTTTTCTGGACGCATGGCGGGGAAGAGAAGGACATCCCTTATCGACTGTCTGTCGGTAAGCAACATGACGAGCCTGTCTATACCTATCCCCTCTCCTGCGGTCGGAGCCATCGCATGCCCCAGAGCACGGACATAGTCCAGATCCATATGCATGGCTTCGTCATCTCCCGTCTTCTCCTTCGTCTCCACCTGCATCCTGAATCTCTCATACTGGTCGAGAGGGTCGTTGAGCTCGTTGAAACCGTTGGCTATCTCCTTGCCGGCTATGAAGAGTTCGAATCTCTCGGCGATTTCAGGATTTTCGTCGCTTCTTCTCGCCAATGGAGATATCTCTACCGGGAAATCCACCACGAATGTGGGGTCTATGAGCCTATCTTCGACGAAGGCGTCGAAGAGCTCCGCCTGCAGATAGCCAAGAGAGATCTTCTCATCGGTATCCACACCCTCTTTGCGTAGATACTCTCTGGCCGCATCCCTGTCGTAGATCACTTCGCGGGGAACCCCTCCTATACTCTCTATCGCCTCGAGATAGGATACCTTTCTAAACGGTGTGGAGAAATCTATCTCTTTGTCGTCGTACTTCAGCTTCGAAGGGAGAGCGAGCTTTTCGAAGAGATAGTCAAAAAGCCTCTCCGTCAGCTCCATGAGGTCTTCATAGCTGTGGTATGCCCAGTAGTACTCTATCATGGTGAACTCTGGGTTGTGGGTATGATCCATACCTTCGTTTCTGAAGTTTCGATTTATCTCGAAGACAGCCTCCATCCCTCCGACCACGAGTCTTTTGAGGTAGAGTTCGGGAGCTATTCTGAGATATCTATCCACATTCAGAGCGTTGTGGTGTGTCACGAAAGGTTTGGCGTTGGCCCCTCCCGGTATCGGGTGCATCATGGGTGTCTCCACCTCCAGAAAGCCCTGCTCTTCGAAAAATCTTCGTATCAGCGAAACTATTTTGCTTCGCATGACGAAGGTCTCTTTGACATCCGGATTCATTATCATGTCGAGATATCTCTGTCTATATCTAAGCTCCTGGTCCTGCAGACCGTGGAACTTTTCGGGCAGAGGTATTATCGCCTTGGATACGATTCGAAGCGATTTGCAGTGCAGAGTTATCTCCCCCGTACGGGTAACGAACGCAAAGCCTTCGGCCTCGACTATATCTCCCACCTCTATGAGCTTTTTTATCTTGTTGTAGTATCCTTCGGGGAGGTCGTCACGATTGTAGTATATCTGCACGAGTCCGTCGGAATCCTCGATCTTGGCGAAAGCGGCTTTTCCCATGATGCGTATGAATTTGACTCTTCCAGTCAGTCGATACGATCTCGACTCATCCTTCTTCTCCTGCGCATCGAGCTCTCTAAGCTCCTCGTTTTCGGCTATGAAGCGTGATGAGGGTGTACCCCTCTTCACCCCGCTGGGATATGGATTGATTCCCTCTTTTCTGAGGGTTTCGGCCTTTTTTATGCGCTCCTGTATATAACTGTTGTCGAATATCAATTTTTCTCCTGTGCTTGGGGATTCAATCTCTTTTTAGACTCTTTGGCGAGTATGCACTCTCTGCATACCCCCGTTATCTTCATACTATGACCTTTCATTCTGAAACCGAAGCTCTTGGCCACGATCTCCTGCTGCTTCTCTATCGTCTCGTCGTAGAACTCTATGATTTTGCCACACTCCGTGCAGATGAGATGGTCGTGATGCTTCTTTAGGCCCATCTCGTAGCGCTTGCTCTGTTTGTCCAAGCTCAGAGACTCCGCCAAGCCGGCCTCTTCGAGCAGAGAGAGAGTCCTGTAGATAGTCGCTATACCTATCTTCACATCGGGATTCTCACGCTGGATTACCATATTGAGCTCTTCGGGCGAGAAGTGTCCATCGTTTTCGTAGAGGGTCTTGAATATCAACTCCCTCTGTCGAGTGAATTTCAAGCCCTTCTCCTTGAGGATGCGTTTGAGCTCCGCCAAGAAAAAATCGTAATCTACCATATCTTCACTATTCCGAGTGCAAGCTGTTTTCATATATATCGACCTTTGAAATATTCATCAGGACGACTCCTACAGAGTGGAAATAGGGGTAGAGTCCGCTTCCGACAAGCGCTCTGCCCGGGCTCTTTTTTCTTAGTGATGGTGTCTGTATGATTGCGGTAGCAATAAGTGAAACTATCAGGAAATATTTCAGCGCTGCGAGCAGATAGCCTCCGAATCTCGACAGATGCGATGGCAGTCTATCCTGCCCACCCCTCTCCAGAGCTCTCCCTATCATCGATATACCGCCCCATACAAGCGCAAGGAGAGAGGCGAAGGCTATGAGTTTCACCACGGCCGGATTGACTCCGCCCGGCAGACTCTCCCCGATCCGGGGAGCGAGCATACGGGCTATGTACGAAGCCGAGTGCGATGCCACATATACGCCTCCAATCACTCCCGAAAATGAGAAAAACTCCCTCAAGGCTCCATTGAGATAACCTTTCAGAGCCATGACGGCGATCAGGACGGCTACGACGATATCTATCTGACTCATCTTACGCCAGACTCAGATAAGATTTTTGAGCTCGTCGGGCTTGTTGGAGAATTGAAGAGCCACTTCTCTGTCCACAATACCGTCGAGAACCAGTTTCTTCATCACCTGGGTCTGAGTCTGCATTCCGCTTTGCTCCTGTCCGAGCTGCATTGCCGAATAGATCTGATGTATCTTGTCTTCTCTTATCAGGTTGGCGATAGCGTGGTTGGTCACCAGAATCTCAGGTACCGCCACTCTTCCTCCACCTTTTTTAGGAAGCAGCGCCTGGGCTATGACGGCCACGAGCGAACTCGAGACCATCGCCCTTATCTGTGGCTGTTCATCGCCGGAAAAGACATCGATTATACGGTTTACGGTACTCGGTGCGGAGTTGGTATGGAGCGTACCGAAGACAAGGTGTCCCGTTTCGGCGGCCGTAAGTGCGGCCGAGATGGTCTCCCTATCGCGCATCTCACCCACGAGTATGATATCGGGGTCTTCACGCATCGCATATTTGAGTGCGGCGGCGAAGCTCTTGGTATCCTCCCCCACGCTTCTTTGTGAAAATACGCACCCTTTGTTCTTGTGTACGAATTCCACCGGGTCTTCGACCGTGATTATATGTTTGTGCTCCGTGATATTGACCTCGTTGAGCATCGCCGCAAGGGTGGTTGACTTACCCGAACCGGTAGGTCCCGTAACGAGTATCAGCCCCTTCTCCCGCTTGATTATCTTCTTGTAAACCTCGGGAGCCTTCAGATCGTCCAGGCTCGGTACATCTATGGGAATGATACGGAATGCCGCAGCCATATCGCCCATTGTCCGATAGTAGTTGGCCCTGAATCGCCCGACTCCTTCGAGCTCTATCGCGAAATCGAGCTCCCACTCCTCTTCGAAAGCTTTCTTCTGCTTCTCCGTAAGGAGCGAATAGCACATATCTTCGATCATCTCCCCATTGAGTTTGGGCATATTGATCGCCTTGAGTGCTCCGCTGACTCTCAACATCGGTTCACTGTTGCGCACGAGGTGCAAGTCGGACGCCTTGTGGACTACGACACTTTGTAGAAGTTTCTTGATATGGCTCGCTGACATCGTTTTTCCTTATCGTTTTCTATTTTTCCCCACTGCTACTCTATAATGGCCGGTACGACGAAAAAGTCATCCCTGCTTTCGGGTGCATGCTTCAATATCGCCTCCGGCACCTCGCTATCTCTTTCGAATACATCCTCTCTCATGGGAGTACCGCCCTCGAGGGTGGAGAAGTGGCTCTCCAGAGCCGATGTATCCAACTCGTTGAGATTCTCCATATAGCCGATTATCTCGGAGAGCTGGGATACGATCTCCCCACTCTTCTCCTCATCCACTCTCAAATGAGAAAGTTTCTCCAGTTTTTTCAGGATTTCACCATCTATATGCAATAGATTCCTCCCACTTTTTTTGTAGCTTTTATTATATTGAAAAAGATATTAGAACTGCCCAAAAAGCTATAATCAGGTTATAATTTCGAAACTGGGAAACGACAAACGCTTATGAAAGGTCGAAACGATGAATGTAACGGATCTGCTGCTCAAAATGCTCTGCGCCCCTTCAATCACCCCCGACGACGCCGGTTTGATGGAGTTCGTCCAAGAGTATCTCGAAGGTTTCGAAGTCATAAAACTCGAAAAAGAGGGTGTGAAGAATCTCTTTCTCTACAAAAAATTCTCCGAAGGGGAGCATCTGTGCTTCGCGGGACATGTCGATGTGGTTCCCCCCGGAGAGGGCTGGAACAGCGACCCCTTCGTCCCGCTCGTAAAAGATGGAATCATCTATGCCAGGGGAGCGCAGGATATGAAGAGCGGAGTGGCGGCTTTCGTGGAGGCTGTCAAAAGGACGGAGAGTTTCGGAGGAACTCTATCGATTCTGCTTACCTCGGACGAGGAGGGAGATGCCATATACGGAAGCAAAGCGATGCTCGAAGAGCTCGAAAGAGTGAATATGCTTCCCGACTACGCGATAGTGGCCGAGCCGACATGCGAGGAGCGTTTCGGTGACGCCATTAAAATAGGGCGCAGAGGTTCGATAAACGGAACGATAGAGCTCACAGGTATCCAGGGACACGCCGCCTATCCCGAAAAAGCCCTCAATCCCATCCACCAGATAGCTAAAATACTGCCCTCGATAGCCGGAAAAGAGCTCGACGCCGGAGATGAGTTTTTCGCTCCCAGCCGCTTCGTGCTGACCGATATCAGAGCCGGTATGGAGGTGAGCAATGTAACGCCGGGCAGACTCAAAATGATGTTCAATGTACGCAACTCCACGAAAACGAATATGGAGGATGTGGAAAATTTCGTCCGTCGGCACTTTGAGGGAACAGACTACAGACTCGAACTCAGTCAGTCGGCCATGCCGTTCATGACCGACCCGCAAAGCAGGGTGGTCAAGGCTCTCGACAGGGCGATAGAGAGGGTATGCTCGCTCTCTGCTGCCCACTCCACGGCCGGAGGCACGAGCGATGCTAGGTTCTTCGCGCAATATGGTGTAAAAACAGTGGAATTCGGTGTCAAAAACGATACGATTCACGCACCCAACGAAAGAGTTTCGATAGAGGAGGTGGAGAAACTCTTCGAAGTCTTTTCCACTCTGATAGAGAATTTCGAATGAGTGTGATAGAGATAGTCCTCTTCTCTTTCGCGGCGGAGATGCTCGAGCTTATCTTGCAGTACGCCCCCACTCTCTACGGTGTACTCTCGAGACTCTACGACTACTACCGCAAAAGTATATTTCTCATGCTGGGCATACATGCCGGCTACCTTTATATATTGTATATCTCTCTCTATACCGATACACTCAACTGGACGATGGTATTCATCATAGCCCTCAAGACCTTCGACATCTTCACCAAGATAGAGCTGATACGAAGAATCTTCATCAGGGGAGAGTACGACTCTTCGACGAAAGAGATGCTGCAAATGCAGGTACCGCTCTGGCTATTTCTCATAGGCCCTCTCACCTACCCCTGGCTGCTCTATCTCTCCTTTTCGTCATAGCGGTACTCTATCGACCAGCCTATCTGTGCTCGGGTATGTGAAAATCCATTCGATACACGACTCCTCAAAGTCTCTCTTTTATCCAAAAAAGATAAATTAGCCTTTGATAAGTATCAGAAAAAAGAAAGAAAAAAATACTAAAATATTTTTGTATGGTTGTCATCATACAATTTTTCTACAAGGAGAACAGCTATGCTGAATATAGGACAGTTGTCGTCTCGTGGTCAGGCGATTTTTTTACAGAACTATGTACGAAAGATGGGCTTGGAGGGTGCGCTGATAGCCACCGCCGAAGGTTTGGAGATGGCAAGCTTCTTCAATATCGCAAAAGAACCCGATATCGTAGCCGCCGATATGGCGTCTTTGCTATCGTCATCTTTGAGCCTGCTTTCCAATACGGACAAAGAGGGCTTTAGCGAGATGATTATCGATTCCGACAAGGGCGCCATAGCCATCAAAAATCTCGGAGACGATATCGTGCTCGGTGTACTCGCTCCCGAAGGATACAAACTCGGCGGATTGGTCGCATCGCTCAAACAGTTCGTAAAAGAGCTTCAGGCACTGTAATTTGTCGCCCATGCGGGCCAATCCGAAATTCTTTGTTTTTTTTTAATAAATTAAAATGGAGGAGATACAAAACTATGGGAGATGTAACGATGGCCAAGGAGAAATTGGCGCAGGCTATAGAGGAGATGAAAAGCGGAGCTGTTAGTCCGAGCGAGTTTTACAAGAAGCTTATGGGAGTTTTGGCGACACTGGATGTGAAGGATGAAGATCTACAGGGAATTACCCCGCAACTCTTGGCCTTCGTCAATGGTTTGATCAAGAATATGAGCTAAACTACTCCAAGAAGCGATGCGGCAAGATAGGCCGCATCCATAGCCAGAGGAGTCGAAATGGGTACGATAGATAAGATGGTAAAAGAGGTCTCGAGACGGGTAGAAGAGTTCAGAGGCGTAAAGGCGATTTACGGTATAGAGATCGAAAAGATGAGGGTAAGCGTCAAAAAGATAGACGAAGAGTATGACGCGAACAAAATCAGAAATATTCTGAAGGATATATCCGCCCTTCTCAAAGAGGAGAAGTTTGATACCCTCTTTATAGAGACCGAAGTGAAGATCTTCATAAAAAAGGTGAGTGACTTCGCAGCCATTGTCGTAGTCTGCGACAAAAATGTCACTCTTGGTAATATCTATGCGATGATGAAAAAGATATTAAGTTGAGCAAAGATGCAAGATAGAATCGAAATCGACAAAACCACACTCTTTGTCACTACCGAAAAAGAGGAAGGGGGAGATAGACTCAGAAGTGAAATCCATCTGCAAGAGGGTGAGAGGAGAGAGCTTCTTGTCAGCACAAAATTCAAGTTAGATCAAAACGAGGATATCGATTTGCAAATTGGAAAAATTCATAAAAAGATACTTGTAAAGCTTTTCGGGTTGCTAAAGGGTGGGAATGACAATCTGAAGGAGAGTATAAAAGCAAGCTCCTTCGAGCTCTCGGACTCCGAATTGCAAGAGACCAAAAAGAGCGATTCGCAAAAAAGAGTCAATACGAAAAAGAGCGAGCCCAATCGTGAACTGATGGTAGAGCTCTACGCATATGTCAAAAGTAGTCTCGACGAAGATGACATTCTCTTCATCCTGCTCGATGAAAAAGAGCTCATCTTTCACTATATAAAAGAGGAGTATCTCGACGACAAGAGGGAGTACCAAAGAGAGCTCATCGCAATAAATAGAACGATGTTGCAAAATGCGCAATATATAGAGAAGCTCATAGGCAGCTACAAAAGGATAATCCTCTCCAATGAGATAAGGAGCTATTTTATCAGTAGGTTGAGCGAGAAAAAGAAGCTCTTTTATGTGGTTGTGAGCAAAAATATCAGATACGGCGAATATTTCCGACACCAAAAGAGATTCGAAGCGGAATTGGTGGAGAGATTGGACAAATTCGGCATAGTGCACGAAGGAGGTGAAGGATGAAGGAAGAGAGGGCCCTTTTCGAAGAGATAGGCTCTTTCATAATCCGCGAAACGCAGGCACAAAGCTTTCTCTTCGCAAAGGAGAGCTCCTTTGAATATCTCTATATCGACGAGAGGCTCCGAAATAGGGCTTCGGTGCCCGTAGAGCGCGAAATCCGCTCCATGCTCGCTTGCACCATGGATACGGGCATGGCCGATATAGAGAACGAGCTCTCGCAGAGTATAAGATATGCGGCGAAGATCGACAATCCCCTCGATCTGGAGATATCCGCCATCGCTGTCGTACCCTACATAAAAAGAGATGGCAGGTGTATGGGTGCATTCATACTCTACAAAGAGAGGCAGAAGTTTCAAAAGAGTCAGATAGAGGACTTTTTCGATTTTCTCTCCTCTTTGGAGCGAGACGATGAAGGGGATAAAGACTCACTCTTTGGCTGCGAAAATATCATGACACACTACGAGCTCGAAAAGAGACTCGATAGAAGCAACAGATTTTTCTCTTCCGTCATACACGATATTCGTACACCTATGAATGCCGTTTTGGGCTTTTTGGAACTTCTGGCCGAAGATGCCGACAGTGATACTCTCGACTATATAGAGGCTGCTCACAAAAGTGGAGAGATGGTCGTGGCGCTGGTGAACGATGTCTTGGATATAAACAAACTCGAGAGCGGAAGATTGGATATCGACCCACATTTCTTCTCTCTACTCAAAGAGTTCGAAAATACGGTACTCCTTTTCTATCATACAGCCTTGAAAAAGAAGATAGATTTTACAGTATATTTCGACCCGAAGATTCCCTATCTTGTCAAGAGCGACCCATACAGGATAAAGCAGATAATCAACAATCTGCTAAGCAACGCCTTCAAGTTCACTCCCGCTGAAGGCTGTGTCGAGATGGACTTCTTTTATGAAGCCGACAGTGACGAGCTAAGTATAAGCGTTCGCGATACCGGCATAGGAATCTCCCAAGAGGAGAGCAAATATATCTTCGAGCCTTTCAGGCAGGCTTCGGAGAGGACATCGGCACAATTCGGCGGCACCGGTCTGGGGTTGGCCATCTCGAAGCAACTCTCCATACTCCTTGGAGGAGGCTTGGAGCTGGAGAGTGAAAAGGGGAGAGGGAGTCGATTTACCCTGAAAATCCCATGCTCATGCAGCTATATTCCGATGCCCTCCATAGACAGACCCATCGATCTGCCCAAAATATTCATTATAGAGGGAGCAAACTGCAGAGGCAGACATATAAAGATACTCGAGAGCTATTTCGACGCTCTTGATATCGAATATTCTCTCACAAAGGCTTCCCAAGAGGAGCTCTCCCGCATCGAGCGAGAAGAAGATTCGATATATATAGGTGTGGAGATGAGTTACAAAAACGATGCCTTTATCTCTTTTGTGCAAAAAAAGAGCGAAAGAGTGATACTGCTCGAGACGACGCTCTTTCCAGAGTTGCCCGATATTCCCAAAAGTGTCAGGGTACTCAAGCTACCCCTCCTGCCGCACTCTCTCTTCGAGGCACTAAGAGCTATCTCAAAAGGCGAAGAGTCGAACAAAAAAGTCCGAGAGAGCGGATGCAAATCTGGAAAAATAGTACTTGCGGACGACAATCCGATAATTCTCAAGCTCCTAAGAGAGCTTACTTTGAGAATGGGACATACGGCCAAAGAGGCCCATAACGGCAAAGAGGCGCTCGAAATATTGCGAAACGAGAGTGCCGATGTACTCTTTATCGATAGGAATATGCCCATAATGGATGGTATGGAGGCTATAAAACTCATCAGAGAACTTCCAACAGGAAAGGAGTTGCGAATATACGCCCTTACCGGAGATTGGGACGAGGAGACGAGAAAGAGCTTTTTGAGCGTCGGAGCGGATGGAGTATTGCACAAACCCCTCGATATAGATGAGTTCAGAAGATTGATATGTCTATAGTGTAAGCTTAAAAATGAGTAGGGTATAATAGGGCGAAAAAAGAGGAGAGATATCCCAATATGAGTTTGAAAGATGATGTCGAATATGTAAAAGGGGAGTTGGGCAGCGATGAGAAGCTGCTCGAAAACGCCTTTAGACTCGAGCGCACATATAAAAAACACAAATATAAAATCTGGACACTGCTTGTCGTACTCGTTTTGGGTTTCGGCGGCAAGGCGGGATATGATGCGTATAACGACTACAGACTCTCCGAAGCCAACGATGCCTTGCTGAGCCTGAAGAAAAATCCCGACGACAGTGGAGCACTGCAGAAGCTGAAGAGTAAAAATCCCAAACTCTACGGACTCTATCTCTATTCGCAGGCCGTAAAGAGGGCGGATGCCAAAAAGCTTTCCTCTCTCGAGAGTGACGGAGACTCTCTACTTGCCGACATCTGCGCCTATCATGCCGCGGTACTGGAGTCGAAGGCTGGAGATTCTCGATACTACAAAGACCTTTCACTTCTCGAAAAGGCATATGAGGCGATAGAGTCGAAAAAGAGCAAAAAAGCTGCGCAATTACTCTCTCTCATCGCCGAAAACTCCCCCGTAGCTCCTGTGGCCCGATATCTGAAACACTACACTATTTCAAAAAAATAGGAGAACTTATGAAAAGATTTCCAAAAGTCCTGCTATGCGCTTTTGCCTGTATGTTGATGCTAGGAGCTTGTAGCGATAGAAAATATTTCGAACCGAAAAATACGCACAGTGCGAGCTTTGCGATGCAAGATACCGGCAAAGAGGCTGTCGCCATCATGCGCGACGGCATCACCTTTGCCGATGGCTCTTTTTTGAGCAAAAAGGGTAGCGGGGGCTTCAAGCTGCTCGAAGGATACCATTATGTAACACAGTCGGCGAGATATCTTCTCGCCGCCGACGACAAGGGCGATATTGCCATTTACGACAGAAAGAGTGGCAAAGTATTGCAAAAGAAGAGCCTGAAGATGCCTCTCGTATCGGCAGGGATTCGAGGAGATAGAATCTTCTACATACAGCAGGATAATATCTTCGGTATCTACAGCATAACGGCGAAAAAGAGTATCGTAGAAGCGAAGGTGGGAAGAGCCTTCGCTATAGATACGAGAATAGCCAACCCGATTTCTCTGGGTAATCTCGTAGTCGTGCCTACACTCGATGGAAAACTTCTGGTAATAAATCCGTTGCGTCCGAGGGGTGCAAGAGGACTCGCTATCGGCAAGGAGTACAATCTCAACAATATAATCTACCTCTCCAAAATAGGAAGATTCATCATAGCAGCCACACCTAGGAAACTCATAAGCGTGGCGCCTGGTGCCATGCGCAAATATTCGGCGGCTATAGCGGATGTGGCCATCTCCGGCAACACTATCTATCTCTTGAGTGTGGGAGGCGAGATAGTCAAACTCTCACCTGGATTGAGAGTTTTGGCCAAAAGAAAGTTCCAGTATGCACGATTTACGACCATCGCAGTGCTAAGAGGTAAAATCTATGCACTCGATAGAAGCGGAGCTCTCGTAGTACTCGACCCCACTCTGAAGAGATCTAGGATCTACGATATCGGCTCTGTAGAGAATTACGCCTTCGTTTCTGGTGGAAGGCTCTATAAAGACAAAGAGGTGATAGAGCTCTCCAAACTCTCCTATGAGTGATATCCTGGACGCCTTCGAAGAGCATCTTCTGATCGTCAAAGCTCTCGATAGAAAGAGCGTCCATGCCTATCTGCACGACCTGAGGCAATATAGGGAGTGGACGGGCAAAGAGCTTCTTCTGTGTGAGAGTTCCGATATAATCTCCTTCCTCTCTCGTTTCAAAAACAGACGCACCCTCAACAGAAAACTATCCTCCATCAACTCCTTTTACGACTTTTGTCACAAAAAAGGTCTATATGAGGGGGGAGTCAAAGTGCAGATGGCGAAAGTACCGGCCACACTTCCGAAATATCTCTCCTATGAAGAGATAGCATCTTGCCTGCAGAGGATAGAGAGAGACGACTTCATAGCCAGGCGTGACAGAGCGCTCATCCTCTTTCTTTATGCCTCCGGTTGTCGTATCAGCGAGGCGCTTGCGGCAAGAAGTGAAGATATTGTGGATGGATGGCTCAAGATAAGATACGCCAAAGGGGAGAAGGAGAGGATGGTACCTCTGGCACCTGCGGCACTCGACGCCCTCCATCGCTATCTCGAACTTTGCGATATCTCCTCCACTTATCTATGGAGAAACTATAGGGCTGAGAGATTGAGCAGGGTCGGTGCCTTCAAAATATGCAAAAAACATCTCGGGGTATCTCCCCATGTCCTGAGACACTCTTTCGCTTCCGCACTCGTCATCGGAGGTGCGGATCTGAGGGTGGTACAGGAGCTTCTGGGGCATAGCTCGCTCGCCACTACACAGATATATACCCATATAGAGAAGAGAGAGTTGCAAAAAACGGTCAAAAAGTATCACCCACTGGAACGAAAAACGCTTGGGCCCATCCGCGATGAATGCGCCGAGTCATAAGAGCGCAGGAGAGTCGCCCCCCACACAGAAGGAGCGGCAAGAGGGGAATAAGCCCCCGTAGAATATAGCTCTCTTAGTCCTCTTTGGACTTTTTGTATTCGAGTATCATACGCAGAGCCTCGTCTTTGAGTAGAAGCTTCTCTTTTTTGAGCTGCTCCAACTCGATATCGCTCAGGTGCAATCTACCTTCGTCGGCATCTTTGGCCTTCTGGTCCAGTTCGTTGTGCTTTTCAAAAATTTTGGCGAAATGGGCATTTTGTTGTTTGAGTTCGCTTATCTCTTCTCTGTATTCCGAGAGCATTGTATCTCCTTACGATTTTTCATAATTTTATCTTCTTTCCCATTAGGGCGGAATAAAAGAGCTTCTATATCATTCAATTCGTCGGATAATATCTTCTATCTTATCAAAGAGTCTATTCAAATCGAGGTAGAAAAAGGCGGCAGAGTACGGATAGTCATATCGGAGAGTTTGCAAGCTACAGCAAACTCTTTCTCTCTCAGGGGTGTGGAATCCTGAGTCTGGAGTTGAGGGAGCGGGCTATCAGTAGTACGAATAGGGCTATGACTACAGGACTCTCGATGATATCGTAGGAGTGTAACAGGTAGAGTATCCACAGCAGTATCGCTCCAAGAGGGGTCGGGACGCCTTCGAAATATCTCTCCACCTCTCCGGCATCCACCTTGAGATTGAACTCCACCAACCTTCTAAGCCCACTCACTATATAGATTATGAATATGATGCCGACGAACAATTCCTGCGAAGGAGACTCTATATGGAGCGAAAAGAAGAGTAGAAACGAGGGCATAATCACGAAAGAGAGAAAATCGGCGAAGCTGTCGAGCTGTATTCCAAATTCGGTGGAGAGACCGAATCTGCGAGCCACCTTGCCGTCGGCGATATCGAGAGCCCCCGCTATCCATGCCAGTACGATGGCTTCGAAGAAGGCACCCTTGTTTATGAGGTACATCGCGATTACGCCGCATGCGATATTGCCGAAGGTTATCAGATTCGCCAGATTGAATCTGTTATCTTTGTCGAAAAGTCTCATCTCCTCTCCTCTACTATGCTTTATGTTGCCCTTTCGGGAAATGTCGAAAAGCTCTCGATTCCCGCCTTTTGGATGGCACGGCAATTCCCCGCTTCATCGTTTCGACAGTATAGCATAGAGATTCATACCGCAAGGCTATCGGAGCAGAGGACCATGAGAGAGCCTTCGGCATAGCCCGTTCTTCGCGCCACTACCGGGCATTTGATCTTGAAGAGAAAAAAGAGCCTCTCATCCGCCATCGTATCCATGCACTCGAAATTGCCCATTCCCTTGGAGAGTATCAGGTCTGCCTCGTCGAAAAGCTCTCTCATCTCCTCTGTCGCTCTTTCGTAGAGGAAGCCCGGAGTATCGACCCCACTATCGACGATTTCGCAATAGCTCTCGAGCCAAGTTCCTGTAGCCTCGGCCATGGTGACATCGTTTATTATCGCTCTTCCTCTTACCGCATAGCTGATTTTCGTTTCGGGATAGTCGATAGATATTCTCTCCGCCAGAAGAGCGTCGAAGATATGCTCTGCGCTATTGTCGCCAATTATCAGAACCCTTTTCGCGTTTTCGAGCCGTTTTAGAATCTCTTTGCCGTGATATACGCTGAAGTCGCTTTCGAAAATCTTTTCACACTCCTCTTCGAAGTCGTATATCTTTTCGGTGGCGAAATCGAGAACATTGCCTGCGACCGAGACCTTTATCGCGGCTTCGACGGGATTTGCAGACTCCTCTATCCTCTCTCTCATCAAGGGTGCGATTTTCATCGCTCTATCTGTAGATTCGACTTTTTTGGCGGCATAGATATCCGAAACACCGGCCACCTCGGCTATGGCCGGATAGAGAAGTGCGGCCGCCTCCGGGGGAGTGGCGTCCATATCGACACAGGATATGACACGGGCCGCTTCGTGCATTATACTCTCGGCACAATCCCTCCCGCACTCCAGAACTTTCGTCACTCTCAGCGACTGATTGTATAGACAGAGCATACACTCCGGCTGCATCTTCATCACAGACCTCCCGAAAAATTTCGCTATGGTATCATTGCGGGATGAAATCGACGCTGAAACAGATAGCAATCATAGGTCCCACAGCTTCGGGAAAGAGTTCGCTGGCTATAGAGCTGGCACAGGAGTATGGAGCCGCCATACTCTCCCTCGACTCACTCTCCGTCTATAGAGAGATAGATATAGCTTCGGCCAAACCCACTCCCGAAGAGAGAGGGGATATTCCGCACTACGGCATAGACCTGCTCGAGCCGGATGAAAAGTTCGATGTGATGAAGTTCCTGGAGTTATACGGGGAGGTCAGGGAAAGGTGCGAGAGGGAGGGGAGGCCACTCATAGTGACGGGAGGAAGCTCCTTCTATCTGAAAATATTGATCGAGGGTATAAGCCCCATGCCCCGAGCGGGGGCGGCAAGTGTGGCCGCGACCGCCCAATTGATGGGCGATTTGGCGGCAGCCTATGCGAAACTCTCCGAAATAGACCCCGTATATGCGGCGAAGATATCCGAAAACGACAGATACAGGATAGAAAAGGCTCTGCTGATATTTTTCGAAACCTCTCTTCCTCCGACACTCTACTTCGAGAAGAATCCTCCGATATCGATAGTCGGGGATGAGCTTCCCATTTTCGAGATAGAGATAGAGAGAGCGGCACTCAGAGAGCGTATCGCCCTCAGAACCGAAAAGATGTTCGCTGACGGGCTGGTGGATGAGGTTTGCGAGCTGGAGTACAGATATGGCAGGGCACCCAACTGTATGAAAGCCATAGGCATAAGAGAGGTACTCTCCTATCTCGACGGGGCTCTTGGCTATGAGGAGACGAGAGAGAAGATAGTCGTCAATACCGCTCGACTCGCCAAGAGACAGAGTACATTCAACAAAAGTCAGTTTCCGGGTAGAACGAGTGCTCCAAAAGAGAGGCTGAAGGAGTCTATAGCCCCTCTCCTCGATTCTGCCCGATGACCTTCGCCATCCCTTCGAAGAGAAGTTTCTCGTCGTAGAGGGCCCCATCGATAATATCGGCAAGCAAAGCGCCGTCTCCCCCGCATATGTATATGCT
>CAJXJF010000018.1 GCA_913054475.1 uncultured Nitratifractor sp. | reverse complement strand
TCTATCGCAGTCTCTGAATGAAGTGGTTGGTGATACAGGGCAAACTATCCTGGAGGGGGTGGGAAAAAATCAAATTAAAAGATTTTGCAATCATCAATCCGAGTGAAAAGCTTCCAAAAGGGACTTTGGCAAAAAAGTACCTATGGAAGTATTGCAACCGTACACGAAAAAAATTACGAGTTTTGTCCTCGAACAGTATAAAGGCGGGGTCAAATTTAAAAACGGAGATACATTAGTCGCACGTATTACACCAAGTTTGGAAAATGGAAAAACGGCATTTGTCGATTTTTTAGAAGAAGATGAAATTGCTTTTGGCTCCACTGAGTTTATAGTTTTAAGAGAAAAAGAAAATATAAGTGATGCGCATTTTCTTTATTATCTTGCAATTTCACCGGAATTTAGAGAAGTTGCCATTCGCTCGATGACGGGAAGCTCGGGGCGACAAAGGGTACAAAACGATGTCATTGCAAACTATGAGTTTTTTTTACCACCCCTTTCCACCCAAAAGAAAATTGCCCGCATTCTTTCCGCTCTCGATGACAAAATCGAGCTCAACCGGCAAATGAACCGTACGCTCGAAGCGACGGCGCAGGCGATATTCAAATCGTGCTTCGTCGATTTCGACCCCGTACACGCCAAAGCCGCCTGCCGCACCGAAGCCGACTACGAAGTCGCCGCCAAACGCCTGGGCATCAGCCGCGAAGTGCTGGAGCTCTTCCCCGACGAGTTCGAAGAGAGTGAGCTTGGTATGATACCGAAGGGGTGGGAGATCGTGCCCTATATTGATGAAATAAGCTTGACAGGCGGAGGTACGCCAAAGCGTTCTGAAAAATCGTATTGGAATGGAAATATTCCTTGGTTTTCTGTTAAAGATGTCCCGGAAGATGGAAATATTTTTGTCATAGACACTTCTGAAAAGATTACCGAGGAGGGGTTGAAAAATAGCTCAACAAAACTTATTCCTACTAATACAACGATAATTACAGCAAGAGGAACTGTGGGAAAACTGGCACTTGTAGGTGTAGATATGGCCATGAACCAATCTTGCTATGCAGTTAGCAATAAAAATAATTTTTCATTTTTTGAATATTTTCGTTTGAAACGATTAACTTATGAGTTAAAAAGAAAAACGCACGGAGCAGTTTTTGACACTATAACCACCGCAACATTTAAAGCAATTAAAACAACGAAAATACCGAATGAAATAGTAAAAGAATTTGAAAAAATTATATATCCGGTGATAATGCAAATTAAAAACAATTTGAAAGAAATTCAAACCCTTCAACAAACCCGGGATACCCTTTTGCCTAAACTTCTCTCCGGGGAGTTGGATGTATCCAGGCAATAAAAGGGGCGGCGACTTTAGTCGCCGGTAAACCTGGTATGCCGCAAAAGCCTATTCCGCGACTGAAGTCGCGGCCCCAGACTCTTTTTATGTCAAGTGCGAAGCGAAACAGCGACCTTATCGCAAAGAGATGGAAAGCTTTGACAATTTATCTCTAAAAAGTTATACTAATCACAACATACCCTTTCCACCTCTTCTAAGGTGCAAATCGAAAGGATTTTAGGAAGCCTGACAAATGAACAGAAACCTCGCAAATAAAGCTGTAATCCGCCAAACGATACGCACTACCCAAGCGATAGAAGGGTATGCACCACCTAAAAACGAAGTGCTGGCAAAAGTGAAAAAGCTGAAAAAACGCTATGGGTTCAGAGTATCGCCTCTACAATAAGGCTTTTTAGGTGATGGGTGATACGGAGTATTTGAGGAACGGATAATGCTCTACATCGAAACCATTCTTGAGACAATGCCCTACGGCAAGAGCAAAGCCGTCAAAGTCAAAGCGATTGGAGAGTATAATCGATACGATTTGCGCATCGATACCCTCGATGTGGGAGACATACGAATACGGAAACACAATAGCCGAAACACTGAAAATGCGAATGGCGAACGAGGTGATCTATGGGTGAAGGAACTCGTCGAATTTATACCTACCGACTCATACGCTATATACCGCATACGATAAGCGACGAATTTATCTATGCTGGGGTTTTTTTGGAAAATGAGGTATCGGCGTATCGTATTTTGAGTGTCGATGAAGCCAGGCATCTGCACTGTCCTTTCTTTATAGGCGATCGAAAAAAGTTTTTCGGCCTTGTCGAGTATTTGAACGAGTTGGCGCAAAAAGGTGAACTGGCGAACGAATCGCATTATTTTCATAATTTTCGTTTCACAGAAGCTCGAAAAATCGCAACGGATAAATCTGCCGATGAGGTAGTTAATGAGATTTTCGACGATTATGTGGGATATAAAATTCACAGCGAAGAGAAAATCGAAGAGAAGAAACTTATACTTGATAGAAGCAAACGCCTTGTCGAAACGGAATTTCGTAAATATATTCGTATATGTCAATCCACCGAATTCGACCTGGAAATTGAAAATATCGCAAACGAGATCGTGCACCATTCCAATCTCGGCCGAAGCAGTTGGAAACACGACACAAGCCAGATGATTATGATGACACCGACACAGACAAATCCGCAAGAGCGATACGATTTTTTGGATATCGGTGGACAAATCGATCCGTCAGGTTTGTATGTGCAAAAGCTCAAACACAACTTTATCGATATTTATCCGTATAAAACGGAAGAAGATATAGCCAAATATATGGAGTTGGTAGCGGGAGCGGCATAGGATTTGAGGATCATCTGTGCACCACAAACAAGTTTGTGGATCATATTTTCGCTTTTATGATCCACAAAAGCATTTGCGGGTCATTCGTGCACCACAAAAGGGCGGGGAGGATATAGTGTGAGCACCATTAGCGAAGATCAGGTTGAACAGCTCGCCGTCGGCTGGTTCAAAGAGCTGGGCTATGACTATATCCACGGAGCCGAGCTGGTACCGGATGAGCGCGGAGAGCGTGCCGACTACGGCGAAGTCCTGCTGCGTAAGCGACTTAAAAACGCCCTGCAACGCATCAACCCCGACCTTCCGGCAGCGGCCATCGACGAAGCGATCGAGACAGTGCGTAAACCCCAACACGCAAGCCTCGTCGAAAACAATCGCGCCTTTCACGAGATGTTGACAAACGGCGTACCCGTAGAGATTAAAGCACAAGGCGAAACACGAGGCGAGCGTGTGAAGCTCATCGACTTTCATCGGCCTGAAAAGAACGACTTTCTCATTGTCAAGCAGTTGACAATACGAGGCAGCAAAGGCAACCGCCGCCCCGATATCGTGGTTTATGTCAACGGATTGCCACTCTTTGTCATCGAGCTCAAAAACCCTGCCGACGAACAGGCCGATATCTTTCAGGCCTATCGGCAGCTGCAAACCTACAAAGAGGAGATCGAAGAGCTCTTCGTCACCAACGAAGCGCTCGTCATCAGCGACGGAGTGAGTGCGCGTATCGGCTCGCTCACGGCCGATACCGAGCGCTTTATGCGCTGGCGGACGGTACGAGACGAGAAGGATCGGCCGCTGCTGGAGTATGAGTTGGAAACATTGATACGCGGTTTTTTCGATCCCGTAATGCTGACGGATTATCTGCGCTTTTTTATCCTTTTCGAAGACGACGGCAAACGGATTGTCAAAAAGATCGCGGGCTATCATCAGTTTCACGCCGTGCGCTCCGCCGTAGCTTCGGTTTTGAAAGCGGCGGAAGAGGGAAACGGCAAAGGGGGCGTGGTGTGGCACACCCAGGGCAGCGGCAAATCGATCTCGATGCTCTGTTTCGCCGCCAAGATCACCCGCCAAGCGGAGATGAAAAACCCCACGCTGGTCGTGGTGACCGACCGCAACGACCTCGACGGACAGCTTTTTAGTACCTTTGCGTCGGCTACGGAGCTGCTGGGGCAGGAGCCGGTACAGGCCGAAAGCGTGGACGAGCTGCGCGAGCTGCTGCACAAGCGCCCTTCGGGCGGCATTATCTTCACCACCATTCAGAAATTTTCGCTCAAAGAGGATGAGAGCCATTTTCCGATATTGAGCGAGCGGGACAACATCGTCGTCATCGCCGACGAGGCGCACCGCAGCCAGTACGGTTTCGATGCGGTGCTCGACGGTGAGAGCGGCCGTTTTCGCTACGGCTACGCCCGGCATCTGCGCGACGCATTGCCCCGCGCCACCTTTATCGGCTTTACCGGCACGCCGATAGAGAACGAAGATAGAAGCACCCGTGCGGTCTTCGGCGACTACATCTCCATCTACGATATCGAAGATGCCGTACAAGACGGCGCGACAGTCCCCATCTACTACGAAAGCCGCCTCGCCAAGCTGGGGCTCGACCAGGAAGCGCTCGATGCGATCGACAAGGAGATAGCCGCCCTGACGGACGACAAGGAGCTTGCGGAGAGGGAGCGCATCAAGAGCCGCTGGAGTACACTGGAGAAGCTGGTGGGCGCCAAAGAGCGGATAGGACACATCGCCAAAGATATCGTGGAACATTTCGAAGCACGCAACGAAGTGATCGAGGGCAAAGGGATGATCGTGGCGATGAGCCGTCATATCGCCGTGGAGCTCTACGATGCGATTGTCGAGCTGCGCCCCGAGTGGCACAGCGACGATCCGATGGAGGGGGCAATCAAGGTTATAATGACCGGTTCGGCGAGTGATGACGAGAAATTGCAGAAACATATCTACCCCAAACGGGTCAAAAAGGAGCTGGAGCGCCGCTTCAAAGAGCCCGACGATCCGTTGAAACTGGTGATCGTGCGGGATATGTGGCTGACGGGCTTCGATGCGCCCTGTCTGCATACGATCTATATCGACAAGCCGATGCGCAGCCACAACCTGATGCAAGCCATCGCACGGGTCAACCGGGTCTTTCGCGACAAAAAAGGCGGCTTGGTAGTGGACTACATCGGCATCGCCAACGAGCTTCGGCACGCGCTCAAAACCTATACGGGCGCGGGCGGCAAAGGGAGAGGCACCTTCGATACCGCCGAAGCTTTCGCCGAAATGCTCAAGCGGCTCGAAATCGTGCGCGATCTTTTCCACGGTTTCGACTATACGGCGTACACGAGCGACGCCCACCGCTTGCTGGTACCGGCGGCGAACCATATTTTGGGACTCGAAGAGGGCAAAAAGCGCTTTTTCGACGAAGTGACGGCATTGAGCAAGGCTTACAGCCTCTGCGCGACACTGGACGAGGCGAAGCCCTACAAAGAGGAGATCGCCTTTTTTCAGGCGCTGCGTTCGGTCATCCAAAAAGCGACGGCCCCTTCCGAGAGCAAACGGCAGAGGGCACAGGCGATCAAGCAGATCATCGACAATACCGTCGTCTCCGAAGGGGTGGAGGATATCTTTTCGCTGGCGGGGCTGGAAAAACCCGATATCGGTATTCTCTCCGACGAGTTCCTCGAAGAGGTGGCGCATATGGAGCAGAAAAATCTCGCCGTGGCGCTGCTGGAGCGGTTGTTGCGCGACGAGATCAAATCCAGAAGCCGCAGCAATGTCGTGCTGGAGAAAAAGTTCAGCGAGAGGTTGCAGGCGGCGCTGGCCAAATACCACAACCGCACCGTCGAGACTGCCAAGGTGATCGAAGAGCTCATCGCGATGGCCAAAGATTTCGCCGAAGCGACGAAAAAGGGCGAAGAGCTGGGGCTTTCGCCCGACGAGCTGGCCTTTTACGACGCTTTGGCGGAGAACGAATCGGCGCTGCGGGAGATGGGAGACGAGACGCTCAAAAAGATCGCCCATGAGTTGACACAGAAGCTGAGAAAAAACATAAGCGTCGATTGGCAACAGCGCGAGAGCGTGCGCGCCAAAATGCGCAATATGATCCGCATCATCCTGCGGCGTTACAGATATCCGCCCGACAAGCAGGCGGAAGCGCTAAAACTGGTGATGCAGCAGGCCGAAGTCTTGAGCGACGAGTGGACGAGAGAGGAAGCCTCCAAACCCACGATCTACAAGCTGGACGCCAAAAGCGATGAACTGCCGATGGCGGCGGAGCCCAAAATGGAGTACGGACACCCGAATGGAGAGTGAGCCGCGGCTCTATAGAGATGCCGCCTGTATGGCGGTTATGGCTATGGTGCTCACTATATCTTCAACACTGCATCCTCTGCTCAGGTCGTTTACGGGTCTGCTGAGTCCCTGCAGTACTGGGCCTATGGCTATGGCTCCCGTGGAGCGCTGTACCGCCTTGTAGGTATTGTTGCCGGTGTTGAGGTCGGGGAAGATGAATACATTGGCACGACCGGCCACTTTGGATTTCGGCATCTTGATCGCGGCCACTTCCGGATCGATTGCGGCGTCGTACTGCAAAGGCCCCTCTATCGGTATGTCGGGTCTCATCTTCATCGCTATCTGCGCCGCCTCTCTCACCTTCTCCACCTCTTCTCCCACTCCGCTCTCGCCGCTGGAGTAGGAGAGCAGGGCCACCACCGGCTCAATACCGAAAAGTGACGCCGTCTCGGCGGAGGAGACGGCTATCTGCGCCAGTTTGGCGGAGTCGGGCTCGACGACGATGGCACAATCGGCATATACCAGTACCCTCGTATCGAGGCAGATGAAAAAGAGGCTCGAGACTATATCTATCCCCTCTTTCGTTTTGAAAATCTCAAGAGCGGGCAGTACGGTCTCTCTCGTGGTGTGTGTGGCGCCCGAGACCATACCGTCGGCCAGCCCCTCCGCTATCATCATCGTGGCGAAATAGCTCAGATTGTGAAGCGTATCCTGTGCCATCTCATATGTGATGCCTTTATGCCTCCTCAGCTCGTAGAAGCGGGCGGCGAGTCTTTCGAGGAGGCTCCTTTGCGACGGATCGACTATCTGCGCCGCCGAGAGGTCTATACCGAGCGATTTGGCACGCTGATATATCCTCTTTTCCTCTCCCAGCAGGGTGATATCGGCGAAGCCTCTTTTTATCGCTATCTCGGCGGCCTGCAGAATCCTGTCGTCCGAACTCTCCGGCAGGACTATGCGCTTCTTGTCGGAGGCGGCCCTCTTGAAGAGTCTGTGCAGAAACATCGCCGGCGTGACTATACTGTTGATACTTCTTTTCAAAGAGCACTCTATGAGGGAACTCTCCACATGGGTAGAGAAGTGTCCCAAAGCCAGAGCTATCTTCCTGCTGTGCCTTGCAGTGATTCGTGCCGTGGCGTTGAGGGCTCTTTTTGTCACCTCCATCGTTTCGTTTTTGGACCTGGCCAGAACCACGGCGAAGTCGGGGTCCGCCTCTATGAGGGCTCTTATGCGTGAGGCTACCTCCATATCACCGACGATGATTACGGCCGAGGCTGTGGCGAAGCCTCTGGCGTGTTCGCTTCCGAGAATGGCCAGCAGAATATCGCAACGGTCGGCGGGAACTATCACCAGGTCTCCATCTTCGAGATACTCCAGGAAGTGTTCTGGTCTCATAGCCGCCACTTTGATATTCGCAACGCTCTGCTGTAGCTTTATACTCTCTCTTGCATGTACCGTTTCGGAATCGGTAGCCTCCAGCAGATCCATCACCGTAGGTCTGTCGAGCTCTTCGTGATAGGGTATGCTCAAGCACGGCACGGAGCTCTTCATCCCCTTTTTTAGAGGACAGAGCATGGTATCGACTCTGTTTACGAAAAAGGCGAAGGGCTCCATCCCCTCCTGAGCCAGAGAGCGGGACCATATCTCTATCTCCTCCTCCAGCTCCTCCGCGGCTTTGCCTCCTCCGTTGAGGAGTCCCACCAGCGCGGAGGAGAAGTTTTTGGCTATCTCCACATTCAAATCGTATTGGGCGAACTCCAGCAGTCTGCTATCCATGAAACCCATACAGAGCACGAAATCATATTTCGACTTCAGCTTTTCATATCGCGCTATAAGCTCTTCGTAGAGGGCATCCTCTCTCCCTTCGGCGAGCATCTCCTCGCAACTTTCGAGGCCAAGACCGCAACACTCTTCATAGCTCTGCTTCATCCCGTAGAGCTGGAGCAGTGTCTCTATATCGCTATCCCTCTTGCCCTCCTCAAGCTTCATCACTGGTTTGAAAAAGGCCACACTCGTATAGCTTCTTTTCAATATCTCCATAAGACCGAGAGTCACGAATAGCGTTCCGCAACCCTTCTCTTTGGGGACAATATAGAGAGACTCTATATTCATCGCTTCTGTATTCTTCTCAAAATCTGCATATCATCTTCCTGAATAGTTTTTCCGTTGCGCGAAACTCCTCGAAACTCTCCTTGAAGAGCTCTCTTTTGCTCTTTTCCAGACTCTTCATCTTTGCACGCAGCAACTCTATCGCCTCTTTCATTCTTCGCTGTGCGAGCTCGGGCCGGCGCGAAAACTCTTCGAGGTGGCGACTCTGTATGTGAAGGTCCTGATGGGAGCCCAGTATATCCTGTATCCTCTTGAGCTGTACGAGCATCTTCGAAAAGCTCTCCTCTTCGAGAATCGAAGAGAAGAACTCCATCATATACCTCAGCTTCTTCACATCTATCCTGAGCATATGATACTTCCGGGGCTCGGAGCTCTCGTCTATTCTCCCGCCAGCCTCCAGTATCTTCGCATATCTCCTTTTGAGTGCGCTCTTTACCGTGAAGATGACGGGAGATGAAGCTTTGGAGTCGAGGCCGTTTAGAGTGTCGTCCCCGCAAAACTCCTTCAGGGCGGATATCTCCTTTTCATACTTCTCCCCCAGAAGCATCCTCTTCACCGTTTCGCTCTCCGAGCGGGATATCTCCTCTATATACGACTCAAGCCTCTGCATCTGCTTGCGATATTTTTTGCCGACAAGCCTCCGATATAGCCCCATCTCTTCGAGATAGACATCCATATCTCTCTTTTTGCCCGTATATGACATGAGCTCGGAGAGGGCTCTTTTGTGATATTCGAGCCACTCTTCGTCGAAGAGGCAGCCCAGCTGTGCGAAAACGGCCCTCATCTTTCTCATCGCCACCCGCAACTGATGCACCCTCTCTGGATCCGTATCCGCCTGCAGTATCCTCTCCCGATTGGCCTCTACACTCCTGATGAGAGTGTAGAGCAGAGCTTTGAGCGCATGGGCACCGCTCTCGTACGGAGCTATATCGATGCTGGAGGAGGCCTTGAGAAACTCATCTCTATCCTCTATCCGTCCGAAGATATCCGAGAGACTCTCCTCTATGGCCGGAATCTCCATCCTTTTGGCGAGAGAGCCGTTGCTGAAATCGGGGTTCTCCGTCACTTCCGATATGAGCACCTGGCGGATGAATGGGGGAAGGTCGAAGCTTTCGGCCTCCGCCACACTCCCGAACTCGACCTCCAAGAGATTGAGCCCCTTGAACGCCCCCTTGAAGATATCGAGCTCGAAGGTATATCCCCCCTCTTCGAATATATAGCGCCACTTCCGTATGAGAGAGTCGCCGTAAATCTTCTTCTTTTCGAGATAGAGTCTCGCCTCTATCTCCTCTTCGAACTCCTCTCTCTCGAGTCCAGCACCTCTTTTGACGGTATGGTAGTAGCTATCTTTCTTGCGCCTGTATCTCTCGGCAAAGTTTATGTCGCTGTGGATATAGAACTGCTCTATGCGGACTCTCTCGTACGAAATTCCCCTCTCTTGGAGCAGACGCCTCATCGAACACGGTATCAAAAGGAACTTTCTCTCTATCTCCATCATATTCTCTCTCTTTCAGTCCGAAAACGACCCTTTGTCGGTATATAGTCATTCGGAAAGTTCTCTATATACCGCATATACGGGCAACCAGTAGTATAGTCCGTTGGAATCTTTCACATATGCTGTCTGTCCGTCATTGAATGTGGCGACTATCACCCCTTTGTGAAGATGCTCGCAGAGGTAGTATCTATCCGAAGTCTCATCGTAATAGATGCCATCCCCCAGATCTTTGGCAGCCATACTTTTGGCATTGCGCAAAGGTACACTCTCGTAGCTGTGTGCAAGTGTACAATCGCTATGCAAGAAGGTTGCGTTTTCTGTGTAGGAGATAGTTATATCTCCCTTTTTCCCTATCATAAAGTGAATAATGGTATCTCCGTTCTTGGGGAAAGTGCATAGTCCGTCACTTTTGTAGGCTACACCATTGTACAAAAAATCATACAAGGAGTTTCTATCGCCCTCTCTTATATAACCCTCCGCGATATCCTGTGGATTTTGCGGTTTCACGACTCCTGGATGCTGAAGCGGATCTTTTTTGAGCGCCTCGGAAAGATATATTCCGTAGTTGTATCCAGGAATATCCTTTATATTCACACTCTTTCCATCGTTGTATATAGCCGTAATAGTTCCTCTGAATATATGTTTGGCGTTGAAATATTCGCCTGTAACGGGATCGAAATATATATCTCCTTCGATAATAGGTGCCTCCAACTCTCTATCGCGAGGAGATATCTTTTTGTATCTCTCTCTCAAGGCACAAATGTTGGAGTATTCTTTACCTCCCTCTTTGAAAGATATCTTCATCGTATTGTCAAAGTATATCTCGAAGTGAAAAATCGTATTGGGGTCGATGGGGAATATACACCCCTCACCCTTGTAGGCATAGAGATCGCTTTTGACATCGTAGATATAGTTTCTCTCCGATTCTCTCATATCGCCATAATCGATTACATTCTTGTCGGAATGCAATGCCTTGATAGGTCGATACGGCATCTTCTCTCTTCTCCAGACATGCAAAATGTCCACATTGCTCGTGTAGCCCTTTCTATCCACGGCTACAGCCCTACTCCCATTATCTGTCACGGATACGAGTTTGCCATTGTATATTTTATCGACCTTGTAGTAGAGTCCTCTTTCTTTGTCGTATGCCGTAGAATCCTTTGTAAAATATGCTTCGATCTCTCCATCGACTGCAATGGTATCTGTTAGAAGCATATCCACCGTGCACTCGAAACTTTTTTTGCTTCCATCCTTGAAATAGGAGATCTCTACGCTGTTGTCACTATATATTGTATAGTCGAAAGTACTGTTTTCATCGGGATATATACAACCATCCGTTTTGTAGGCTCTGCCGACACCGTTTATATCGAAAAGAAAATAGTCTTCATGTATATCGCTGCCTCTCTCCACGACTTCTCTGCCGGAGAGTAGATCATCTATCATTCTTTTTGCCTCTACGACACTTTCGGAATCGGAATCGACATTGACCATTACCTTCTGGGCGAGACGAGGATCGGAAATTCCGCTATCGGCGAAGTAGAGTCCGACCTCTCTCTTGTTCTGCATCGTCTCTCTATCGTCTCCGAGCGCACCGTTTATGACGGCCAGAAGAAAAACATTTCTTCCGACCCTTCCACTCTCTATATCCTCTTTCCAATATTTCAGGCCATCTTCATCCGCCACCCTGTCGAAAAGATTTCTATATACCGCTCGTATGAAATCCTCCGTCGGCAGAGAGTCTGGATATCTCATTTTGGTTTCGTTCTGATCGAAAAAACTCATCGCTATAGCATCTATATCCAGATTGGAATCGTGCACCCAATATTCAAGTCCCGCTTTTTCGGGTGCCCTATCGAATGTAGCCACATATAGTTGTGCAACTCTCTCTCTTTCCACCTCCGCACCCATCAGTACGGAAAAAAACAGAAAGCAAATCAAAAGATATCCCCGCATAACTTCTCCTCTCATCTATCTGTGCTATTTTTCATTTCGATATGATAATTCTATCCAAAAACTGGAGCATTGAGGGCAGTCGAAAAGATAAACGCTTCTATGCTACTTATGTAGCACAAGCAAATCCACTTATATTCTATAATTTCGGCGAAATAGATATAGAAGAACGAAGCAGGAGGTCAAAGATGATGATTACGAGATTCGATCCCTTCAGGGAAATCGCAGAGATGAGAGAGAGAATGGAGTATTTCAACAAACTTATAAACGGAGCCGAAGGCAGGATGGAGGAGAAGGGTGTGGATTTCATCCCCTCCGTCAATACGAGAGAGGCGGACGACGCCTACTATATAGAGGTCGATCTGCCCGGAGTCAAGAAAGAGAATATCTCCATAGATGTCAATGAAAATGTCCTGAGCATCTCTGGCAGCAGAGAGATTGAGGAGGAGAGAAAGGATGACGAGTTCTATCGTCTCGAGAGTATATACGGAAAGTTCGAAAGAAGCTTCTCTCTGCCCGAGGGGGTGGATGTCGAGAAGATAGAGGCTGAAGCGAAGGATGGCGTACTGAGGGTCAAAATCCCCAAGGTACAGGTAGTGGAAAAAGCACCGAAAAAGATAGAGATCAAATAGTATCGAATAGAGGAGGTTCAAGATGAGCGATATCAAAAAAGAGCTTCAGAATGTAGAGAAGAAGATCGAGCAGGGAGTTGTGGAGGGTGCCAAGAAGCTGAAGGAGACCTTCGCCAATGTCGCCAGCCATCTGCCTCTGGCCAATCTCTCCAGGAACAGAGAGAAAGACCTCTATCGTATCGAGGTGGATCTGCCAGGAGTGGCCAAAGAGGATATAGATGTGGCCGTGGACGGAGACTATCTGATAGTGACGGCCGAGAGAAAGATGAGCGAAGAGGTGAGCAGGGACGACTACTATCTGCTCGAAAGCGTATATGGCAAATTCGAAAGAAGTTTCTATCTGCCCGAAGATATAGACAGAGACTCCATCGAGGCCCAATATAGAGATGGAAGACTGCTTATAAGTTTCGAAAAGGTTCCCGCCAAGAAGAGAAGGGATATAGCGATCAAGTAGGGGCTTCTCTACCGCAACGCCTCCGTAAAAAGGAGGCGAATATAACTTTGCTATACTACTAAAGTCCTCTTTCGATAAAATAAGAGCGAAATTATATTCCCATCCGGACGGTCGATGAAAATAGAAAGCAAAACAATGCACTTTACTTCTCCTCTCTATCTCGAAAGCGGGCGTATTTTGGAGCCTTACGAGATAGTTTACGAGACATACGGAGAGCTCGACGAAGAGAAGAGCAACGCAATACTGCTCTGTCATGCGCTGAGCGGTTCGCATCATGCCGCCGGATTTTACGAGAACGACCGCAAGCCCGGCTGGTGGGATGCGATGATAGGTCCGGGCAAAGCCCTGGATACCGATCGCTTCTTCGTCATATGCAGCAATGTGATAGGCTCCTGTTTCGGCTCTACCGGTCCGATGAGTCCCGTATATCCCGGGGAGGAACCCTATAGGCTGAGGTTTCCGGTAGTTACGGTCAAAGATATGATAAGAGCGCAGAGGCAACTTCTAAGCAGAATGGGAATACACCGACTTAGAGCCATCATCGGGGGTTCGATGGGGGGTATGCAGGCTCTGCAGTTTGCCGTGGACTATCCCAACTTCGCCCAGACCGTGATACCTCTGGCAGCGACATACGCCACGAGACCATGGGTGATAGCTTTCAACAAGGTGGCTGTCGAAGCGATAAGAAGAGACCCCCGTTTCAAAAACGGAAACTACGATAGAGACGCCTTTTCGGAGGATGGGCTCGACGGACTCGCCATAGGAAGGATAGCGGGACATATCTCTTATCTGAGTCCGGAGTCGATGGATAGTAAATTCGGACGCAACTATGTGGCCACGGACGGTCTTTTCGAACTCTTCGGCAGGTATGAGGTGGAGAGGTATATGGAATACAACACCAACAACTTCTCCAGGATTTTCGATCCTCTGAGTTATCTCTATATCGTCAAGGCCATCAATACCTTCAATCTCTCCAGAGGCTACGACTCCCTCTATGAAGCGGTGAAGAGAATAAGGGCGGATCTGCATCTTATCTCTTTCAGTGGGGACTATCTCTTTTTCCCTCATGAGATGGAGCATCTATACAGGATGATGGAGAGAGAGGGGCGCAACTGCACTTACCACTGTATAGATAGTGATTACGGGCACGACGCCTTTTTGGTGGAGACGGAGAAGTTCGAGCATATCGTAAAAGATATATTGAAGGAGGGCTGATGCGCAAGAAGAGATTCGAAGAGGAGTTGGAACACTCCCGCAGGATAGTGGAGAGACTCATGGACCCCGAGATTACCCTCGAAGAGAGCGTCAAACTCTACGAAGAGGGGATGCAGAGTGTCAAGAGGGCGCGACAAATGATAGAGGATGCCAGAAAGAGGGTGGAAAAGATATCACAGGATGCGGAGAGCAAAGAGTGATGAAGAGTCTGATTGTAGGGGCTTTGCAGCTTCCGACTCTGGGGATGAATGCGACAAGGCTCGAATTTTATCTCAAAAATGCGGCCAAGAGAGATACGAAACTCATGCTCTTTGGAGAGTATGTGCTCAACCACTTCTTCGGAGAGTTGAAGAGTATGCCTCTCTCCATGCTCAAAGAGCAGAGTGCGAAACATATAGAGATACTCAGACGCTTCTCTGCGGAGTACGACATGACCTTCGTCGCCCCGATAGTCAAGGTCGAAAAGGAGAAGATCTATAAAAAGATTGTCAAGATATCCCCTAGGAGCGTACATTACTATAGCCAACAGATACTCATACCATACGGGCACTGGAATGAAAAGCGCTTTTTCGACAACGAAGCCGGAGAACTTCGGGAGCCTATGATATTCAAGATAGAGGGCTTCAGGGTGGCTGTCATGGCGGGATTCGAACTTCACTTCGATCGTTTCTGGAGGGATATCATGAAGAAGAGAGTCGATTTGGTGCTCTTGCCTACCGCGTCCACCTTTGGTTCACACTGTAGATGGAGAGAGCTTATCAAAAGCAGAGCTTTTCTCAACGGCTGCTATATCCTCAGGGCCAACAGACTCGGAGAGTACAGCGACGGGGAGTTGAAGTGGAGATTCTACGGCGACAGTATGCTCGTAAACCCTGAAGGTGAGGTGGAGATGATGCTCGAAGACAAGGAGTCGATGCTGATAGAACCAATAGATAAAGAGAGTCTCAAAGAGCATAGAAGAGCATGGCAGTTCGATAGAGAGTTGAGAAGCAGAGGTGAATTATGATGGAGTATAGAGCCTATTTTCATAGACAGATAGAGTTGTGGGGTCGGCAGAGGCAGGAGAGGCTCAGGTGTAAACGGATAGCGGTAATAGGTTGCGGCGGTCTTGGTTCGACTCTCGCCATGGCTCTGGGGTGTAGCGGTATAGGAGAGATAGATCTGGTCGATTTCGATAATATCTCTTTGCACAATATTCACCGCCAGATTGTCTTTACGCTCGATGATCTGAAGAGAAACAAGGCGCTCGTTACCGCAGACTTGCTGAAAAAGAAGAATCCGTATCTTGAGACGAGGGTTTTCGAGAGCGATTTCGAAGAGTTTTCACGAATCGAGACGAAGTATGATTTGATTCTGGACGCTACGGACAATCTACCCGTAAGAGCGGAGATAGACAGGTGGGCGAAAGAGAGAGAGACCCCCTGGATATACGCCAGTGTAGAGGCTTTCAATGGGCAGGTTTGCTTTTTCGATAAGTCGAGTTTTCAGGCTTTTGCCGCAAGCAGCCATGAGCCTGCCGGCATAGCTGCCCCGATAGTGATGCAGATAGGTTCGATACAGGCCAATATGGCCCTGCGTTATCTTTTGGGCTTGCCTGTCGAAAGAGATATTTTGCACTATATATACTATAGTGAAGATGGTGAATTGAATATAAGAAAATTCACTATGCCCGAGATAGAAGGAGAAGAGTGTGAATAGAGGATACGCAGTGGTGATGGTGGGTGCCGTTTCGCTTCTTGTGTCGATTTCGGGATGTACGCAGGAGACACAGAATTCGATAAGCCGCTCCATACAGAACTGGACAGGAACCAACGGGGTGCTGGATATATATGCAGGTGAGAAGCTTGTAAAGCGTTTTATAAAGATAGACAAGATATCGACCGCATACGGTACCAACGATGCAAGAGTGCGTCCCTACAGATACGGTTACGGATATGACGACAAAAACAGAAATCTGAAAGTGGATGCGGGAGAAAAGAAGGTCTATTTCGAATTTTCCGACTATTCGACCAACTACATATTCTATGAAAACAGATAGAGGGAGGTTTCCAATGAAAAGAGTTTCCACACAAAGAGCGCCGAAAGCGATAGGTCCGTATTCTCAAGCGATAGAGGCTAACGGGATGATATTCACATCGGGACAGATAGCCCTCACAGCCGAAGGAAAACTGGCAGGTGAGACTATCGAGGTGCAGACCCGACAGGTATTGCAGAATCTCTCCGAGGTACTCGCTGCAGCGGGTGCCTCTCTCGATGATGTGCTCAAGACGACCGTTTTCCTCTCCGATATGGAAGATTTCGCCAAAATGAACGAGATCTATGCTCAATATTTCAAGCAGAACGCACCGGCAAGAAGTACGGTCGCGGTAAAAACCCTGCCTCTGGATGTAAAGGTGGAGATAGAGTGTATAGCTCTAAAAAGATAGTCTCTTTTTGATACGATCGAGATATTATCGAGCTTTCATACATGGTTTTAAAAAAAGATTAAATGTTGATTGGATATAATCCACCACTTCATTATGAATCAAGAGAAAATAAAAGGGATTAGGATGTACGCTATCATAAAAGCAAGCGGGCAGCAGTTCAAAGTACGCGAAGGTGATGTTCTTAGCTTCGACAAAATGGGAATGGAGCCCGGAAGCGAAGTGGAGTTCAGGGAAGTACTTGCACTCAACGACGGCGAGCTGAAAGTGGGCACACCTCTGGTTGAGGGTGCCGTAGTCAAGGGCGAAGTTATCAACGAGGGACGCGACAGAAAAGTCATTATATACAAGAAGCGTCGCAGAAAAGATTCCAAACTCAAGCGCGGTTTCAGAAGAGATTTCACGCGTGTAAAAATTACCAAAATCGCATAAGGAGCTGATATGGCACATAAAAAAGGGCAGGGCTCGACCCAGAACAACCGTGACTCCGCAGGTCGTCGTCTCGGTGTCAAGAAGTATGGTGGGGAGCGCGTGGTTCCCGGCAATATAATTATTCGCCAAAGAGGTACGAAAGTACATCCCGGCAATGGTGTAGGCATGGGAAAAGATCACACAATCTACGCTCTTATAGAGGGTGTGGTCAAGTTCGAAAACAAGACTGCAAGCAAAAAGAAAGTCTCCGTAGTACCTGCATAATAGCACCGGTAGGCATATCCGCAAGAGAGAGTCTTGCGAAGTGCCTCACAATACTCCACAAAAATATCATAGAGGCTTCTTCGGATTCGAAACTGCTATAATTTGGAAAATTCATTTCCAAGCGGGGTAGTCTCTATGCACTCTTTCGAAGCCGAAACGACTCTAATAACGATTCTGACACTGGTTGTTGGCACCAACGCACTCTCGAGGGTGAGTAAGATTCCGGCGGTCTTTCTGCTCCTGATAGGCTCATATCTGATATCATGGCTCTTTCCATCTGCGATACCGCTGAATATGAAGGAGCACTTCGATACCCTGATTGTCTTCGCCATTCCACTCATCTTCATGGGGGATGCTCTTCATCTCAAATTCGCCGATATTAGGAGATACGGCCTAGAGATATTCTATCTTGCGGTCATATCCGTAGCTCTATGCATAGCCGTAGGTGCGAGTCTGAGCTATTTCGAACTCTTTCCCGGACTCACGCTCGGAGCCTATGTGGCCCTCTTCGCCGTCAATATGGCTACCGATGCGGTCAGTGTGCAGTCGGTACTCTCACGCTTTGGCGCTATAGAACATAAGATAAAGGTTCTAATAGAAGGGGAGTCTCTGGGCAACGACGCAACGGCGGTCATTGCATATTTTTTCATAGGAATCCCCTGGATGATGAATGGTCATATCGACCCCCTCGACGCTGCGGCTGCCTCCGTCAAGGTCTTTTTCTTCAGTGTCGTGCTGGGGCTGCTGATAGGATACACATTCTATATCGTTCTCAAACTGCTCGAAGAGAGGAGAAACGAATTTTTCACCTTTGTCATAGAGGCCTATCTGGCTTATATGCTTGCCGAGCATCTACACATAAGCGGTATCCTGACTCTGATAGTGGCGGTGGTCTTCAGTGTCGTGCTGGTAGATAGAGATATACAAGAAGACATACAGGAGCTCGAATCTTCTTCGAAATACAGCTCGCGCATGAAGCGGATGCTCTTTTTGAAGAGAAGTGCGACCACGAGGGAGAGAATGGCCTACATACACGAGATGGCGGGTGAATTCGGTTATATAGCCGCCGTCATCATATTCTTCCTGCTTGCGGAGATGGTGGACCCAATGATGATGATTCATTACTGGAGAGAGATTCTTCTAATGTTCATAGTGACCACGCTCATAAGGGCTCTCTCTATGGCTAAATTTGCGTTTCTCGGTAGCAGAACGAGCATGATCGAGCCTGTTGGCAAAGAGGGGTGGTTTATCCTGACATTCAGCGGTATGAAAGGGGCGCTTTCCCTGATTCTGGTGCATATGTTGCCCCATGAGACACCATACGCAGAACTTTTCGAAGCGGTGACGACCGGTACCGTTATTCTCTCTATCTTCGTTTATGGTACGATAATGTGGGTATATTTTCTATTGGGAGCAAAAGGGCTCTTTAAATTCGCAGATTCGACTTTTTCGAGAAAAAGGGAGTGATAGTATCCGGTTTTTGAGATATTGTGTGTATAATAAGCGGGCAATCAAAGGGTGGAAAGGAAAGGGTCTTGGATATGTACGATTTGAGAGAGATTCAGATGTTTTCCAAACTGTCCAACAGGCACATAGCCGAGATCAAAGCCAATTCGGTAATACGCAGTTTCAGTAAGGAGAGTATCGTTTTTTACGAAGGGGATAAGGGAGATTTCTTCTATGTAGTGATAGAGGGCACGATAAAGCTCTACAAGACATCCCCGAAGGGCTCTCAGATTCAGATCAACCGTCTCGAGGCACCGGCGATAGTGGGCGAATATGCCTGTTTCGAAAAGATGCCCTTTCCGGCTACATGTGAATTTGTCACCAATGGCAAAGTTGCGATGATCCCCTACCAATATATCTATAAACATCTGCACGAGCCCGAATTTTCGCTCGAAATGATAAAATCGCTCACCTCCAAGATAATGGTACTCTCAGCCCTTGTGCATAAAGAGACGATATTCTCTTCGGAGGCCAAGGTAGCCAAGATGCTTCTTGAAAACAGCGAGATCTTCAACAGACTCAAATATAACGAAGTGGCGGCCATACTCAACCTAACACCAGAGACCCTCTCTCGTATCTTCAAAAAACTGAAAAAAGAGAAGATTATAGAGGTCGATTCGAACCACAATGTACATATATTGGACTATGAAGCGCTCGAAAGTACGATAGAGAGCAACAAGGTAAGGAAGTGTAGCGACTGTATTTCGGATTTCAAAAACCGACACGCAATCCAATAGCGGCTTTTGCGCTTCTCCTTTACCGAATTTTTATGCTATGGGTGTGCCCAATCTCCATAGCTCTCTTCCCACTCGGCGAAAGATGGGTCGAAATAGACTATTCTTCTCTTTTTGAACTCTCTCGTGGAGTATAGTTTTGCATAGTCCCGTAGGCCGGTCTCTTTCGCCATCTCCTCTATCGTCTCGTCGCAGGCATCCTGACTTTTGGCGTGTACCATAGCGAAGAGATTGTATGGCCAATTGGGATATTTCGGTCTTAGATAGCAGTGGCTGACAGCGCTGAAGCTCGCCATCTCTCTGCCTATCTCTTCGGCCCTCTCTTCCGGTACGCTCCATACGCTCATCGCATTGGCCGTGAATCCTGCCTTGCGGTGGTTCAAGATGGTGGCAAAACGCCTCATAATGCCGACCTTTTTGAGCTCGTTGGCTATAGAGAAGTACTCTTCATAGTCCATATTGAGCCTCTCTATGGCATCTGCAAAAGGCTCGGAAGTTATGGGGATATCTTTCTGCAGCTCCCTGATGGCGGCATAGTGCCTTGCGTTGAGCTTCATACTCTGTTCCCGTCTTTGTCCGATGCTCTCTTTTTTGGCTCTTTTGCCGGTAGTATCGAGCTTGACGGAGATTTTGAACATTTTTATAGTAGGTAGTGCTATACTCTCTTGCGCTCCCGTGAGTGTCGCAAGCCTCTCTATGGTCTTTTGTAGTCCGAGTTTGGAATCGGGGGCGGTGGCTATGGTGAACCAGAGATTGAAATCGTGATCTCTTTCGTAGTTGTGGCTGACTCCCGGGTGTGTATTGATGATTTCGGCAGCCTTTTCGATCGTGTCGGGAGAGACTTTGAAAGCTACCAGAGATGAACTATATCCGAGTCTGCGTGTATCGAATATGGCGGAGGTCTGTCTGATAATCTTCTCCTCTTTCAATTTTTCGAGAAGCTTTAGCACTTCGCTCTCCTCCGCTCCGAGCTCTTCGGCAATCTTCCTGAATGGGCGTGCCGTAAGTGGGAAATCATCCTGTAGTCTATATAGTAGTTCATCTCTCACGAGGTCCCTCCTGCTGTATCGATTTTGCAAATATCACTTATTGTATATGAACTATGCAGATGTAATATTGACAAGAGTCAATGTTTTGGGGTTAAGTATCGAAACATTTTTTCCCATTGAAGGAGTAGTGTAGATGAAAATTGATATGTATCAATCGTTTTTCAGCTTCAAAGAGTTACAATCTTTGCATCCCGTAACAATATAGGAGGTTAGAATGGGAATGAATCGACGAGATTTCTTGAAGAGTTCGGCGGCAGCTGCGGCCGCTTCTGCAGTGGGTATAAGCGTACCCAGCGAAGTGAGCGCAGCCGCTTCCAAAGGCGAAGAGGGATGGCGCTGGGATAAGGCGGCATGTCGCTTCTGCGGTACCGGATGTGGTATCATGTTGGCAACCAAAAACGGCAAGATAGTGGCCGTCAAAGGTGACCCTGCGGCTCCGGTCAACCGTGGTCTCAACTGTATCAAGGGTTACTTCAACGCAAAAATCATGTATGGTGCCGATAGGCTGAAGACACCTCTGCTCAGAATGAACGACAAAGGTGAATTCGACAAGCACGGCAAATTCAGACCGGTAAGCTGGAAGAGAGCCTTCGACGAGATGGAGAAGCATATCCGCAAAGCTCTCAAGGCAAGTGGTCCTGAAGGTGTGGCCGTATTTGGTTCTGGACAGTACACCATCATGGAGGGTTATGCCGCCCAGAAGATGATGAAGGGTGGATTCCGCTCCAACGCTATCGACCCCAACGCCAGACACTGTATGGCATCTGCAGTTGTCGGCTTCTATCAGACATTCGGTATAGACGAGCCCTCTGGATGCTACGACGACATCGAACTTACCGATACGATTATTAGCTGGGGTTCGAACATGGCGGAGATGCACCCGATCCTCTGGTCTCGTGTATCTGACCGCAAGCTCTCCGACCCCGAAAGAGTGAAGGTAGTCAACATCACCACATACAGAACCAGAAGCTCCGACCTTGCGGATTTCGAAATTATCTTCCGCCCCAGTACGGACCTGGCACTCTGGAACTATGTAGCTCATGAAATAGTTTACAACCACCCCGAAGCTATCGATTGGGACTTCATCAAAGAGCACATCGTATTTACAGTAGGCCCCGTAAATATCGGTTACGGTATGAGAAGAAAGGGCGAGAAGTCTATTACGCCTGTCAGACCTGATGGCTCCGCAGGTAAATATAGCGCCAAAGAGATGGAGACCATCAACAAAGAGATGGCCAAGGAGGTCTCCAAACTCGAAGGTCCCGCTCTTGAGCCCTATGGATACAAGACTGGCGACACTATGAAAAATATTCCTGGTACTCTGAAACACTGGCTTATCGGATTCGAGGAGTACAAGAAGTCGCTAGCTCCCTATACGCTCGACTATGTCGCACCGCTGGTAAAAGGTGACCCCGACGAAGATCTCGAAGCCTTCAAGAAAAAGCTCAAAGATCTCGTGGCTCTCTATGTGGAGAAGGGCAGGAGCGTCGTATCCTTCTGGACAATGGGTATGAACCAGCACACAAGAGGTACTTGGGATAATACACTCAGCTATAATGTTCACTTCATGCTCAACAAGCAGGCCAAGCCTGGAAACGGAGCCTTCTCGCTGACAGGTCAGCCCTCTGCCTGTGGTACGGCAAGAGAGGTCGGAACATTCTGTCACAGACTGCCTGCGGACTTGATGGTCAAAAACCCCAAACACAGAAAAATCGTCGAGAAAAAGTGGCAGATTCCCGAAGGTACGCTCAACCCCGTAGGAAATCAGCATATAATAAAGATCCACAGAGACATCGAAGATGGCGTAGTCAAATTCGCTTGGGTCAATGTATGTAACCCCTATCAGGATAGTGCGAGCGCCAGACACTGGATAAGAGCTGCCAGAGAGATGGACAACTTCATAGTCACTTCCGACGGATATCCTGGAATCTCCGCGATGGTTTCCGACCTCGTTCTCCCCTCTGCGATGATCTACGAGAAGTGGGGTGCATATGGTAACGCCGAGCGAAGAACACAGCACTGGAGACAGCAGGTACTGCCCGTAGGTGAAGCAATGTCCGATACATGGCAGTGGGTCGAGCTCTCCAAACGCTTTACCGTCAACGATCTCTGGGGCCCGTACACTCTTAGAAACGGCAAAAAACTTCCCGATGTCAGAAAAGCGGCAGAGAAGATGGGTTACAAGCCCGATACGACAATGTTCGAAATCCTCTTCGCCAACGACAGAGCCAAAAAGTACAAGATCGATCTCGAGAGCTTCCCTCAGAAAGGATACGACAATACCGAATGTATTGGAGATTCCAGAAATGTCAAGGGAGGCGATGGCAAGGTATTCAAAGGATACGGCTTCATGCTCCATCAGTATCTCTGGGAAGAGTATGCTTGGTTCGGAAGAGGACACGGACATGACCTCGCAGACTTCGTTACCTATCACAAAGTTCGCGGACTCAAGTGGCCTGTCGTTAACGGTAAAGAGACATTCTGGAGATTCAATACCAAATACGATCCCTATGCCGCCAAACATGCCAAAGAGGCAGGTCTCAAAGACTTCGCATTCTACGGGCCTCTCGCTAAGAAGCTGGCACACGGAGATCTCAAGGGTATCAAAGACAAGAAAAAGACCTCTATTGCCAACAAAGCCAAGATCTTCGCAAGACCCTACATGGATCCGCCGGAAAGTCCGGACAAAGAGTACGATACATGGCTCTGTACGGGACGCGTTCTCGAGCATTGGCATAGTGGTACAATGACAATGAGGGTTCCCGAACTCTTCAGAGCCGTTCCCGAGGCGCTGTGCTACATGAACCCCAAAGACGCCAAAGCAAGAGGCCTCAAAAATGGAGACCTTGTTTGGGTGGAGTCCAGGAGGGGCAAAGTCAAGGTAAGAATAGAGACAAGAGGAAGAAACAGACCTGCAAGAGGACTGGTATTCGTACCGTGGTTCGACGAAAGGGTGCTTATAAACAAAGTATGTCTCGATGCGACATGTCCTATGTCTAAGCAGACAGATTATAAGAAGTGTGCTGTCAAGATATATAAAGCTTGATTTGAAAGGTAGAAGGTGAGTGAGAAGGCTAAGAAAGTCACTATAAGTTCAAGGCGCAGATTCTTTACGGATGTCGCCTATAGTGGCGGGCTCGGATTGATGGGTGCTCTGCTGTGGGGAGGATATGCCGACAAAGCCAAGAGCTCACCTCTGACTCTCAGGCCGCCCGCGGCAGTGGAGGAAGAGGATTTTCTCAAACTATGCATAAAGTGCGGATTGTGCGCAGAGGCCTGCGTCAATAGGCCTGCAAACATAGACAAGGAGACTGGACGAGCCAAGCCCGGAACTCTAAAAATGGCAAAAGCTGGAGACAAAGTGACTATTGGTACACCCTTCTTCACTCCAAGGGATGTACCTTGCTATATGTGCGATGATATTCCCTGTGTAGTTGCTTGTCCGAGCGGTGCCCTCGATGTAGAGAAGGTTACCAACAAAGAGACGGGCGAGCTTGATTTCAAGATGATGAATATGGGAATTGCGGTTGTTGATACCAATTCCTGTATCGCCTACTGGGGAATACAGTGTGACGCATGCTACAGGGCGTGCCCTCTGATGGACGATGCCATAAAGCTGGTTTACGACCGTAATGAAAGAACGGGCAAGCACGCCTTTTTGAAACCGATGGTCAATATGCATTCATGTACCGGCTGTGGACTCTGTGAGCTTGCGTGTGTAACCGAAAAGGCGGCGATTTTCGTACAGCCCAGAGAGATTGCACTCGGAAAGCCCGGCGACCACTATGTAAAAGGCTGGGACAAAAAAGACCAACAGAGAGTGGCAAACAGAGCCGAAAGCGACCTGACGACACACGACAAGCGCAGCGAGAAGAAGCCCGAAGACTATCTGAATATGGGCGTGGAGTACTGAGATGAGATGGAGCAATATCAAATATCTGGTATTTAGAAGAGTTGTACAGTTGGGATTACTCTTCCTATACGCCATGGGTAACTACTACGGATGGAGAGTGTTGCAGGGTGATCTTTCTGCATCGATGCTTTTTACTGCGATACCCCTAAGCGATCCTTTCGCGACACTGCAGATTTTAAGTACAGGTGTAATGGTGGGTACGAATGTGTTGGTAGGTGCATTGATTATCTCACTCTTCTATGGCATCGTAGGAGGCAGAGCCTTCTGTAGCTGGGTCTGCCCCGTCAATATGGTGACCGATCTCGCGGCTTGGTTAAGGCGCAAACTGCTTATCGACAAGATTGGGAGGAAGATATGGATAAGTCGCAATATCAGATACTATGTGATAGTGATTGCCCTGATAGTCTCGGCCTTTTCCGGAATGGCGGTTTTCGAGATAGTCAGCCCCATAACCATCCTCAATAGAGGAGTCATCTTCGGCTTCGGTGCTGGTGCGGGATTGATAGTAGCCATATTCCTCTTCGATCTCTTTATTGTCAAAAACGGCTGGTGCGGACATATATGCCCTCTTGGAGGTATGCATTCGCTTATCGGCAAAAATAGCGTAATCAGAGTCAAACACAATAGTGACAACTGTACATTATGTATGAAGTGCAAAGAGGTATGCCCCGAAGTTCAGGTTTTGGGAATGATTGGAAAAAGAAGCGAATTTGTATCGTTGAAAGAGTGTACCAACTGTGGACGCTGTGTAGATGTATGCGACGATGACGCTCTGGATTTCAATCTGAGAAATTTTATAAAAAATAGTTAGGGAGGATATAGATGAGAAGTTTGTTCAAACTCGCTCTCGTCGGAGCGGTAGCGGCAAGTGCCGCTCTATACGCGGGAGAAGTGATAGATATAAACAAAGGTGTGAATGATCCCAATCTTATAAAGAAGGAGGATCTCGCTAACAAGAAAGTGGTTGATGCTGTAAATCTCGGACTTAGAAAGGGTGAGCTCAACGGTGCGATGAATCTGCCCAAAATGAAATATGATCGCCCTGCACCTGGTACTGCCAAAAGGTTCGCCCGCTCCTATGTGAATGCACCACCACTGATTCCTCACAGTGTCGAGGGATTACTTCCTATAACGGCTAAGAACAATGCATGTCTTGGATGTCACATGCCTGCTGCTGCCAAGGGTGTCGGAGCGACATCTATACCGGTATCTCACTTCACGGATTTCAGACCCAATACCAAGATTGCCAAAGACGGCAAGGTGATAAAAGACGGAAAAGTTGTCAAAAATACTTCCGATGTCAAAATTGCCAAATTCAAAAAGATGAAGAAGCTCAATCCGGCCAGATTCAACTGTTCGCAGTGTCATGTGCCCCAAGCAAATGTCAAACCTCTCGTAGGAAATACATTCCAGCCGGATTTCTCGTCCAAAGATTTGATGCAGAAGTCCAACCTCATAGATGTAATCGGCGAAGGTGTGAAGTAGAATGTCTTCGAGGCGTGATTTTTTTCGCTCTATCGTAGGTAGAGGCGAAGAGGTTTCGCCCGAAGAGGCGCAAGAGGTCGTTGTCAGACCTCCCTACGCCATCGATGAGTCGCTTTTTCTCAGTAGGTGCATAGAGTGTACGCACAAGGCTTGTGCAACCTCCTGTGAAGAGGAGATTATTGTAATTAAGGCCGACGGTACACCAACGCTGAATTTTTCCAAGAAAGGGTGCACATTTTGCGAAGAGTGCGCCAATGCGTGTGAAGCAGGTGTCTTGGATCTCGAAAAAGGGATTGGAAAAATCAATGTTAGATTTTCAATAGATATAAAGTCGTGTCTTTCACACAACGGTGTTATCTGTTTCTCTTGCAAAGAGCCCTGTATCGATGATGCGATACTCTTTGCAGGTATGTTCAATCCTGTCATCGACGATGAGAAGTGTAGCGAGTGCGGTTACTGTATGGCGCGCTGTCCCGTTAGGGCACTCGTCTATGAGCCGGTGCCTATTGCTACCTACTCGAAATCCGGCACTATGGATGTATAATGTCATTACAAAATTTTTGAAATGGAGTCTTGCAGATGGAAAGAGAAGAGTTGCTCGAGAGATACCCTAATCTATTGTCGTTACTCGATGAGGATATCGACGAAAGAAGATATCTCGTAGTGGTGGACCCGAATGTGGAGGATGAAGCCGATGAAGCCGATGTATTCGACCCTACAGAGTATAACTGGATGATATTTCTTCCCGAGAGGATAAAAGAGGCTCTTGGGGAAGAGCTTTTTGCGGAAATCCCCTCGAGACTCGAAAAAGTCGAAATTTTCGAGGACTTTCTCGACGATGACGAGGACCTTTTCGGAGTTTGGAGCGAGGCAGATGAGGAGAGTATAGCACAGGCCGTAGTTCAACTGCTCGAAGAGCTAGCTATTGAAAGAAAGAAAAGGATCGAGTGATGAAAAAGAAGATATACATCTTAATAGCTTTTCTCTTGGCCACCTTCAATATTTTTGCGGCCGAGATCGTTACACCATACAAGCAGCTTGTCGCCGACGATGCTGTAAACGATATTGTCGTCAGAGATGGTCTGGTGGTTGCAGGTACCGAGCATGGTTCTCTTATAAGATTTGAACTTGCAAGCGGTAAGGCACAGACTCTCCTAACGCTGCCCAAGATAAAGGATTTCATGGGTGATATGATGAATGACAAGATCTTCACTGTCGATTATATCGAGGGTAGATACCTCATACATAGTGACAGTGGAGAGGGAGGCTTCAGCGATATCTATCTCTTCGAAGAGGGTAAGTTGAAAAAGCTAATAGGTGCCGACAGCAGGCTGGCGATAATCAAAGCCCGTTTTATCGACAAAGATCATATACTCTTTGCAGACTTGGGGAGTGTGCTCTATCTTTACGACATACCAAAAAAGAAGATAATCTTTTCGAAAGCGGTTAGCGGATCGAAGTTTTCGGATTTCGCGCTACGAAAGAGTCGTAAACAAGTAGTAGTCGGAGGCGAAAGCGGTGTCTTGAGGGTAGTGGATGTAAAAAGTGCAAAGGTATTGCGTAAGATCGAAAAACTGCACTTGGACAATGTATTTAGTGTCGCCTTCTCGGCCGATATCATATCTGCGGGTGGGCAGGATAGAAGGGGCAGCTACTACGACCTCAAAAGCGGTAGAGGAGATTACATCAAAGGTAAATTTCTCGTTTATGCCACTGCCATCAGCCCGAAGGGAAAGTATATAGCATACGCCTTGGAGCCTGATAACAGTATAACTGTTTTCGAGAGAGACGGTATGCATAAGCGTTATCTCCTAAAGGGTCAAAAGAGCATACTTACAGCGATCAGATTCGTAGATGAGAATACACTGGTATCGTCGAGTCACGATGACACCATTATGGTATGGAAACTGAAAAAATAAGGAGTTGGAATGAATATTTCGAGTATTGTTGTGCAGTGTCTGCCCAAACATTATGACGATATAGTAAAGTGGTGTAAAGAGGAGGGGATATGTGAATTTCACTTCGGTGACAAGGAGAAGGGAAAGATTATAGTTACCATCGAGGGTAAAGATGTAAACGAAGAGATAGAAAAACTGAGAAAGGTTCAGCTCGCTCCCCATGTAATCGCAGCCGATATGATGATGACCTATCAAGAGGATCTTGATGATGCTATCAAGGAGATCGAAGCTGCAGATCCCGTCCCAGAACTCCTGACGAGAGAGGATGTGGATCCCGACACTGTTGTATATCACGGGGATCTGAAGAAGAAATTCTAAACCCGAAGCGCCATTGCGGCAGGCCCAGTTCCTGCTTGCTCGTGCAAACAGTACAAAGTCCCCAATTTAAGTACTTTTCGAGCATTTTCTATCTATCTATCTTCTGCTTCAGCCCCGCACAGATGGTAGATAGACTTTCGCTTTCCATTTCGATGGCGAATTTTATGGACTCCAACACAATTCCGCGACTAAAGTCG
>CAJXJF010000017.1 GCA_913054475.1 uncultured Nitratifractor sp. | reverse complement strand
AAGGTCTGTATGCCTACGGGTAGTCTCTTCATCTGCTCTCCTTGTGTGGAGTTTGAAAGATTATAACATAGAGCTCTTATCCATTCTACTGTCCATGTAGCCACTTATCCTTAGATGGGGGTAGGCATCACTGCGAAACTCATATATTCTCCACTTTTGTTAAATAACAGTATTCAAATGTTCCGGCATGAAGACTTTAAGCACTTTTAGGGGGAAAGGATATAATTCACGAAGTATATTCCTGTTGGAGAGAAGATGAAAAAAGCCCTCTTTCTCGATAGAGACGGAGTTGTCAACATAGACCATGGGTATGTGGGAAGAGTCGAGGATTTCGACTATGTACCCGGAATTATCGAATTTATACTCGAGGGACAGAATAGAGGATTTCTGCCCTTCGTGATAACGAACCAGTCGGGAATAGCGAGAGGATACTATTCGCTCGAAGATTTTATGAGGCTGAGTCGCTGGATGGTGGAGGATATGAGAAGCAGAGGTGTGGATATCGATATGGATAGAATCTTCTTCTGTCCCCACCATCCGCACGAGGCTTGCTCGTGTCGCAAGCCCGAACCGGGAATGCTGCTCGAAGCACGGAAAAAGTTCTCCATCGATATGTCGGAGTCGCTCATGGTGGGAGACAAGGAAAGCGATATGGAGGCGGCCGAATCCGCCGGAGTCGGCAGGCTTTATAAGATAGAGAGCAATGTAACGCCAAGATGGGAGGATATAGATGCAATTCAACGCTAAGAGAGTTTTGATAACGGGCGGTGCCGGTTTCATAGGGTCGAATCTGGCTTTCTACCTTCAGGAGAAGCATCCCGAGGTGGAGGTGGTGCTTTTCGACCTCTTCAGAACTGGCGAGAGATTCTCAAACGGGAATCTCAAAAGTTTCGGTCACTACAAAAATCTCATAGGTTTTAAGGGAGAGATAGTTTCGGGGGATATAACCTGCAAGAGTGACTTGGATAGATTGAGAGATTACGATTTCGATGTGATTTTCCATGAAGCCGCCATAAGCGACACTACCGTAAACGATCAGAAGATGATGATAGATACCAACCTGAACGCTTTTCGCGATCTTCTCCGTATGGCGGAGGATATGAAGGCAGCTATGGTATATGCCAGCAGCGGGGCTACATACGGCAACGCTCCCGCACCGCAGAGGGTGGGGAGGGAGGAGCCGGCCAATATATACGGCTTCAGCAAACTCGCGATGGACAATCTCGCCCGTAAGTGGATGAAGAGGACGGACATTCCGATAGTGGGTCTGCGATATTTCAATGTATATGGCCCCAGAGAGTATTTCAAAGACTCGACCGCTTCTATGGTTTTGCAGTTCGGCCTTCAGATACTGGAGGGGAGAAATCCGCGACTCTTCGAGGGCTCGGACAGGATTTTGAGAGATTTCATATATATCGATGATATCGTGCAGGCCAACATAAAGGCTTCGTCTCCCGAAAGAAGCGGTGTATATAATGTCGGTACGGGTCTGGCCAGAAGTTTTCAGGATATTGTGGATATTCTGCAAAAGGAGCTTGGCACCTCTCTGGAGTGTGAATATATCCCCAATCCCCATCTCGGACAGTATCAGTTTTTTACCCAAGCGGATATAGAAGATACGAGAAGATATCTATCTTACGAGCCCGAAGTGACTCTCGAAGAGGGCATCCGAAGGTATATCCCCGAGATAAAGAGGATTTTCAAAGAGTATAAGTCACCCATGCACCAAAGTTTAGCACATAGGGATAAGAAAATATATTAAGTCGCTGCATCCATACTGAGAGAATATGACTCCCCGCCACACAAAGGCTCAAAGAGTGAGCCGGTGCGCACAAAACCTCTTTATCCTTTGGCGGCCTTACCGAGATCCCACATAGGCATAAATATACCAAGCGCCATAAGAAGAACCAAACCTGCAATAAAAAACATCATGATAGGCTCTATATACGCGGAGAGGTTCTCGATGATATCCTGAAATCTCATATTGTAATACTCTGTCACCTTCGAAAGCATATTGTCGAGCTGACCAGAAGCCTCTCCTGCCTTAATCATCTGCAGAAGCATATTCTCGAAAAGATCTGTCTGTCCAAAAGCTTCGGTCAGGCTCATCCCTCTGCTGATATTGGCAGTAACAGTCTCGAATCTCTCTTTCATGTATGAATTTTCCACCATCCCTACGGCGGTGCCCAAGGCTTCGGCAACGGGAATCCCAGCTTTTACAAGCTCTCCGAAAACAAGTGTATAGCTATACATCGTAGAGAGAAAGATAACCTTGTTGATCAGATAGAACTTGGGATTTATCATCAATTTATCCATCTGATACTTGAAGGATGGGTTGTTTTTGTAAAGAAATATAACAGAATAAATGATAGCGAAAAGCCCCATCAAAAGATATGGCCCGTAGTGACTGAAGGCATATTCGGTCTTTAGCAATATTACCGTAGGTAGCGGCAATTCGGCATGAAGCTCCTCGAAAATAGCCCGAAACTTGGGCACGACGAGCATAATCAATATTACAAACGCTATCCCCATGGCCGTAAGAGTAATCAGAGGATATCTCAATGCTTTTTTGAATTTCGCTTTGTTATCCCTAACATTTTCCAAAATATTGGCCAATTTATGATAGGACTCAGGAAAGTTACCAGTCTGCTCACCCAACTCGGTCATAGCCATTACAACATGGCCAAACTCATCTTGATATGGCTTGATCGCCTGAGACATACTCTTACCGGCATTGATATCCGAAGCTATATTGAAGAATATCTCCTGCAAACGCTTGTCGCTTGTGTTTTTGGCAACATCATCCAAGGTATCGTGAATTGGAATACCTGCATCGGTCATGACGGCAATCTGTCTTATTGTAGCTATCTTATCCTCTTCTCTAATCTTCTTTTTGAAAAATTTGCCTAAATCTTTTCCAATCTTGCCCGCTATATCCTCAACCGGCGCCCCTGTCTCTTCGATTGCCACTACAACCGATTTGGGGTGCTCCCTCTTGGCTTTGGCAGCAGCCACCCTTTTGTTATCCGCCTCCAATACAAGCGAACTCTTTTTCCCTTTCTCCAGAACTGTCACTTTGAAATACATAATCTACAACCTTGCTACCCTGAATATCTCATCAACCGTCGTCTTGCCGGAGAGAGCCTTGTTTATTCCATCTTCAAACATATTTACAAAGCCCTCTTTTAGGGCCTGTTTCGTAAGCTCCTCCTTGGAAGCATCCGCTGCTATCAGTCTCGAGAGAGCATCACTTATAGGCAAGACTTCTGAAATCATCTCCCTTCCGATATATCCGGTATGATTACACTCTTTGCAACCCTCTCCTTTGTAAAAAGTGGGATTCTCGGGTATATACGGTTTGATTTCATCTAGCATTTTACCCGAAATGATAGTCGGTGTCTTGCAATGCGGACATATCTTTCGCACCAGTCTCTGAGCTTGAATGGCAATTAAGGCACCGCTAACTAGATAACTCTCTATACCCATATCCACGATACGGGTAACCGCACTAATGGCATCGTTGGTGTGTAGTGTGGAGAGAACGAGGTGACCGGTAAGTGCTGCTTGAATAGCGATTCTCAATGTTTCCGTATCCCTGATCTCACCGATCATTATCTTGTCGGGATCCTGACGCAGAATCGATCTTAGTGCCGCGGCAAAAGTGAGACCGGCATGGAGGTTGACTTGCACCTGCTGCAGACCCGCCATCTGATACTCCACAGGATCCTCTACGGTGATAATTTTGTCTTTGATATCTTTGATAGCATTGAGCGCTCCGTATAGAGTGGTCGTCTTACCGCTTCCGGTGGGTCCAGTAACCAGAACGATACCATACGGAACACCAATAGCTTCTGTAAATTTTTTGTAACACAGCTCGCTCATCCCCGCATCTTCGAGTCTTATCATCGCTTTTGTCTTGTCGAGGATTCTCAGGACTATGGATTCACCAAATAGAGTGGGAAGAGTGGAGACACGAAAATCATACTCTTTCTGGTTGATAACGGTAGTGAATCTGCCGTCTTGGGGTTTTCTCTTTTCGGCTATATCGAGGTTCGAAAGGAGTTTCAGTCTCGAAGAGAGTGGACTGAAGATATCTTTGTCGAAAATAAAACTCTGCTGCAACATTCCATCTATCCTGTCGCGTACAATACAGTTCTTCTCCGTCGCTTCTATGTGTATATCGCTCGCTCTGGATATAATTGAATTTCTCAAAATCAACTCTATCAGTTTCAAAACCGCCGGTGACTCTTCGTCATCCTTATCGACTCCTCCCTCTCTGAGATCTTTGCGTATCTCGTCTATATACTCCTTGAGGCTTTCGGAAACCTCCATCTTTTGCAGATACTCGCTTATTTTTTTGGGAAGAGCACAAGCTACTGTTATCGGTTTTCTGGGAAATAGTCTTTGCATGACATCCTGAGCCCCCATATCGAGGGGATCCTCGAACACCACCAAAATATTCAAATCGTTCTCTTCTATGGGAATTGTGTGATATTTAAGTAGCTGTGCATATGGTACTCTATTGAAGAGTTGGATATCTATCTCAGTCTCGTCGAGGTCGATATATGGTATATGGAGATCTTCGGCCACCTTTTTGACAATCGGCTCTATCGATACCCCCTCCTGCTCTACCTCGTTGAGTCTCCTTATGGAGAAGACTCCCTCTCTTACCTTTTTTGCAAGATAATCTTGAACGGTCTTTTCCGAAACTATGCCAGTCTCCACCATATTCAGAAGATTGATCTTCAAAGGTGGTCTTCTTCTCACGAGTGCAGAGAGATCCGATTTTTTTACGATTCCATCCTTCACCATCCGCTCAATCAACTCAACCATCTCGACCCTTTCGTCAATACCGAATATTTATTCATTATTCTACATCATTATACAATATATTTCAGTTAATTCAGGTCAAGCATCTCCGATTCAGGCAGAGCATGGTTGGGAGCGGACTTAGAATTTTAGATTCTTGCGTATGAGATCCATAAGATTGAAAGCCGCTGTCGAACCGGTGCGTTTATAGTATATATCCAAAACCTTCAAGGCCTCTACCCTATGTCCATCCTTGGCTTTCGCCTTGCAGAATATCATCCAACTCTCTTCTGGTAGGCTATCTATAGTATTGGCCTCCTTCGCCCACTCTATCGCCTTTTTATAGTTCTTTCTGTTGTAGTAGTATTCGGCGAGATAGATGGCATCATCATAGCTCTTGGATGTCTTAAATCTATCTTCTATCTCCTTTACAATCTTTTTATCAGAAGGTTCTACAATCTCGAGCTCCAGTTTTTTTGTCTTGGCTTTGCTCTTTTGTATAACTTTTCCGCCCCTATAGAGCACGACATCATCCGATATCGACGAGACTACCTCTCTTTTTCTCCTCGGCTCCTTGCTCTCCCCTGTTTTCATAGAGGGTACCTCTGTCTTTAGAGCCTCCACCCTCTTTCGTTTGCTATCGGTTCTCTTCGATTCTTTGGCGACAGACTCCTTCTTCTCTTTTGGCTCGCTCCTATCTCCCTTCTCCTGTTCTCCCCTTTGAGTTAGCCACAGCACCAATGCGATACTTACAAACAATCCAAGCAGTATGGTGGCAAACTTCAACAAGTATTTCCGCTTATAGCGTAACCATCTATTTTCCAACTCTTCTATATCATACATTGATAAATCCTGACTTTATAGCTGCCATCTCGAGAATTTTCATGGGTATTTTATCGTGGACTACCTTTTCTGGTCTATGCGTTTCGTAATATTCGAATATCTCGAATGCCGCATACAAAAGCTTGTTGCACTCCCTGAAATTGCCTTTTGTCATTTTAAATATAAATCTATTCTGCCTTTTGGAGAATTGATTGGCTATATCTATGAGCCCTCTGTTTAAAAGCCTCTTATAGACATAAGTCTTCAACTCGTCGAAGTTGGCATTTTGCAACTCTATACGCTCCCAGATTCTCGATTCGAAATGTCTTTTTGTAAGCAACTCACCATTTTCCGTCTCATGTGCAGAGAGTACGAATTTCATAGAGCCCGTATCGGAGAGTATCCTTATCTCTTCGAGCATATCTTCGGGATAGATCTGTGCTTCATCCAGAAGAATGACGATATCTCTTCTATCTTTCATCTTTTTGCCATATTCCACAAAGGTTTCGAACTCTATCTTGCTGTTATTGGGCATCATCTTGCCGGTGATTATTTCGAAGAGTTTTCGATAGAACTCTTTTCTGCTGCCTATGGGTGTATCGATGAAGTGTATATCCTTCTGATATCTATGGTTGTGATAGATACGGTTGAGCATGAGGGTCTTCCCCGTACCCGGCTGGCCATAGACAAGTATCATCTTTATCGGCTTGTCTATGGAGACTTCGAGACGCTCATAGGCTTTGCGACTACCCTCCAGCCCTATATAGTCCTCCACCCTTACTTCGTCTATAAAAGTATTTTTAGCCGCTTTGTAATTTTGCATCACTTCAACCGTGTATAACCGAGATCTTTGAGGGTGAGATTGGACTTGCTTTTGATTATATGCGGAGTGATTATAACCACAAGCTCTTCGGCCGTATCTATAACCTCTTCATGCTTGAAGGCGTAACCAAGAAGCGGCATATCACCCAAAAGCGGAACCTTGTTGCGTTTGGTACCCTTGCCTCTTGTAATCAGACCCCCCAAAATAGCGTGATTGCCATCTTTGACCTTTATAACAGACGCCATCTGTCTTCTTACGAGATCGGGCGGCATATTCCTCTCCTTTTCTGGAGTTATCGTTTCGACAGTTTTGGAGATCGAAGGATTTATCTTCAATGTCACCATTCCTCTCTCATCCACTTCCGGCGTAATATCGAGCAATATTCCGGCAAATACGGATTTGATCTCGTCACCCTCGGATGTGGCCGTATCGGAGCCTCCAACTTTGTTTGTCGTTTTAAGTTTATAAAAGATCTCCGTTCCGACACTTATCATGGCCGGCTGATTGTTCATCGTCATGATTCTGGGACTCGAGATTGATGTGACATCGCCCTGTGTGCTTAGGAATTTTATCAGATCTTTGACTGTAGCCACCATTCTCATCTTCGCGTATGCACCGCTATGCACTCCAGCTATACCATTAACGCCGCTTGCAAAACCTATGCCGGAGGTGTCGGCTTGAGAATATGCACCCGCATCGATGGCAACATTTTGCAAGCCGTAAAGCTGACTCCAATCTACTCCACTCGTATTGCCATTATCGAATTTTACAGCCAAAATCCGCACATCTATGAGAACCTGGGTCTTGATCTGCCTCATAAGGGTCGATATATATCTTCGGACTCTCTCTATCTGTCTCGTCGTACCCGTTACCGTGATGAGTCCAGCTTCTGGATTGACTATAGGCTCGGTCGGATTGTACTCCCACTTCTGACCGTCGGGCCCTATCCACGCATCACCCACCTTCGTGTAATGGGTACTTCCGTCTCCTGCACTCGCCAATATATGGTGAAGCTCCTCTTTGACAGTATTCCAAAACTGAAACTGATTGTCTGTTTTGATGGTGATACTCGAGCCTCTATTACCACTGTTCCCATTACTGCTCCCCTCGCTCGACGACTCTCCCGCCACTACGACGCTCGCCATGCTGTTGCCGCTTCTTTGACCAGCCACATAGTGGACCTTGAATGTCCGGGTAACGAGATATGATATCACCAGTTTGTTTCCGTTGAAGCTATAGTTGAGATCGTTGTCCCTGAGTATCGTATCGAGAAAGGTTTTCAAAGTGGCGTTTTTGAGCTTGATGAAGTAGAGATTCTTCTTCATCCTGTATTGAGCGCCGGAATCTTTCACTACGACGGTCAATCCACACCTTTCGGCAAGATTCTCTATAGCCTCACCTATGGTCAAGTCCGAGTTGATTGTGACACTGAAGAGTTTCTCGCTACACTCTTGCGCTTCGGCGTACGGACTTACGGCAAACAGCAACACTATTGTTGCAATTACGATTTTTCTAAACCATGACACTTTCATCTCTTGCCCCTCGTTATTTTTATTTGCGGTATCTCCATCTCTACAGGATTTTTCGGTAAAAAAAGCTCCATCGTATTGTCACCCTTTTTCAAAACAGTTTTATTGTCCTTGATTTCAACGACCGTATATCCATTGATTTTATCCTTTATTCGCAGCCATCTGCCGTTGATATTTACACTACTCTCGGCGGTTCCATCATCGATAATGGCATATGCTTTCATTCTTATCTTCTCTTCTGGCGACGAAAGTACTGTCTTGTTGTTATCCTTATCGATTTTGACTACGACAAAAGGGGATGGCACCTTTTGAAAATCCACTTCGACATTGCTAACTCTCTTCTTTTGTATCTTATCGATCATTTCATCTATCTGAGAAACATCCAATTCGGCTTTGACGGGATGAAGCAAGGCTGTCAGCGCCGATAGACCCAAGAGTAATTTTTTCATCAGTGATTCACCCCCCATACCGAAATATTGATATCGGAAAAGACCTCGCCACTTCCTTGTTCAACATGGGTATTGGTATAGTAAACATCCGTAACCAATTTACTCTGCTCCAAATCGTTTACGAACTTCAACATTTTGTTGAAACGACCAACACATCTAATCTCTATCTCCAAAACATGCCCGAAACTCTCTTTTTGGTCAATAGGAGTGTTTGAGAGAGACAATAGCTCTATCTCGTTCTTGTTTGCTCTATCCGAAATCGACTCCAAAAAGTTGGACCAACTATCCTTGTTGAACAGTATCTCGGAGAGCTTCTGGAAATTTTTGTTTAAAAGTGCAATTTTATCATCATATCTCTTGATTCCTTTTTTGCGATTGGCTATCTCCCTGTCATACTTTTTGACATAGAAGTTCCTATCTCCATTGACCGTTATCGAGTTGAGATAGCTTCTCTCTTCGGCAATTTTCTTTATTATTTGCTCTTTTTGTACCTGTGTCTGCTTGAATCTATTTTTCGCATATGGAAAGAGATAGGTGTATAACAGGTATCCGATAACAAATGCGACCAACATTATCATCAACCACTTCTCACTCTCTTTTTTGTTCTCGAAATAGTGATCGAGCTCTTCGAGTTTATCCGCTATAGCTCTCATTTCAACTCCACCTTCAATACTCCACGATAAGTGGAATCATTTTCATCTTTATAGATATCGTCAATACCGATACTTTTTAGTTCTTTGTCATATTTTTTCGATAACCCCTTAATCATCGAGGTTATCTTCTGGTCTTCTTCTGCAAGGAGATAAAAGCTGTAATTGCTATTTTCACTCACAATCCTGCTTACCTCCACGCCATACTTTTCGAAATCTCCCGAAAAGGAGGCCAATTGATTGGACTGAAGTCTATAAAAAACTTTTTTACGATAGACCTGCACCAGTGTCTTCTCCTTGGAATTGTATGTATTTTTTCTCTGAGAGAGCACATTGCCCAATTCATTAATCTCTCTTTTTTTAGAAGAGAGGATAAGTTTGTATTTTCTAACCTCCTTTGATAGAGGGATTTCATCTTTTCTTTTCTTGTAGATAATCATCTCATTCATATATGAATAGCCCAGATAGTAGATCGGATATGCCGAAGCCAACAAAATCGCTACGGCAATAGTTATGGTAAATTGTCCGCTTGGCCGCTTGTAGAAAACGGGTGGTCTTGGATATTTGGTGAAATTTATCGCATCACTCTGTTTCTCGACATACTCCAGCGTAGTGAGGGCGAGCATGTAGTGTAGCTGATCTACATACCAGTCACTGGAGGATATCTTATAATCGAAAACCATAGGTGTGGCATAGAGTCCGAGGTAGTTTTGAGCATACTCTTCCACTCCGCTTATCGGACCTATTTCGCTTCCGATATACATTTGATCGATTACATCTATCTTGTAGGCTCTTTTGGTATAGATGACGATATCGTTGACGGTTATGAATATCTCATTGAAGAGTTTTATGAAATTCTGCTGATACTCGAGATGTGAGGTTTTGACCCCCTCTTTCTGAAATATCTGCATAAATTCCTTCTCATCGACCGTTTTACCCACAAGTTCGCAATATCTCTCGTATATGTGAGTCAGTGAATAGTTGAAAGATTTGGAGTAGAGATATTCTCCATTTTTGTAAAATACGATTGTCGCATCATACGATGTGAAATATAGAAAGCAATGAACACTCTTGGATTCAAGAATTTCATTTTCATAAAGAGTCTTGTAAAGTAGCGGAGCAGGAGTGATGAGGTCCACATATTTGATACTCTCTCTTAGATTCGAGAAGAGCTCTTGGTATTTGTTCTCTTCTATAATGAAAAGTTGATAGAGTCTATTGTCACCTTCCTCATTGTGAAGTTCTATATATTTAATGGTGTACTCTACCGCAGGGTCGAGACCAAGCTCTTCATAGGCTTTGTCTTCGAGTGCGCCATCTATGCTCTCTTCGGGAATTCCGCGACTAAGCTCTACCGGCGCAATTATCATATCTCTATTGGCGATAAATGCGGCACTCAATGCGTTACCGCTATATGAAAGTTTCTCTATAGGGGCGATGGAACCACTGTCGTACCTATAAAATCTCTCATTATAATTATCTATGGTTACGACTTTATGGGATTTTGCCTCCTCTTTTTTGGAGCCGGCACCCTTCTCCTGCGCCATTTTGGCATTATGTTTTCCCTTCATTGCAATCTTTCTCTTCAATCCTCTCATACGAATCCTTTATAGCCCATCGCACGGATTATATATGTTATAATATTAAAAGTGACTTAGACTTGATAGCGGAATCGACATATTTTAACATCTTCCTTCTCTTTTGTACTAAAAGAGTGAGCCGGCGTCCGAATCTCCCCCCTCGTCGATATCTCTGGCTTGCCCACCGACGCTCTCACGGCTCTGTGATTTTTTCATATCCGGCTCATCCTCTCCAATCTCACGCACCTCATAATTTTCGTCGTTCACATCCTCCGGCATGACGGCATAATCGGAGATACTCTCATTATCGCTCCTATCGGGAGAGAAACCCTCGTCGAATATATCCCTATCTTGCCCCTGCGGCAGGGGAGATGTACCGGTATAGAGCTCCTTTTTACCTTCGAGCTCTCCCACATGTACTCCCTGCGGTATCTCGAACTCTCTTTTCATATCGGGATGAAGTTTCAGCAAATTTCTATAGAAATATGAAAATACCGGAGCGGAGACCGAGCCTCCCGTCGCTCCTCTTCCCAGAGCCTTGTTGTCATCTCTGCCGTACCAGACGATTGTGGTCGTCTCGGGAGAGTATCCGCAAAACCATGTATCCACACTGTCGTTGGTCGTTCCGGTCTTACCGGCAAGCTGCAGACCCTCGACCGCGGCCTTGCGTCCCGTACCCCTTTTTATTACATCCATCAATATATCGGTCATCAGATATGCCTGTTCGGGTCTGGTAAAATCGAGAATCTCTTTGGGTTGTGTTTCGTATATCACGGCATTCTCCCGAGATACTATCTTGCTCACCAGCCTTGGTTCGATCATATGACCGTAATTCGAGAACACCGTATATATCTGAGCCATCTTCCGTGGACTTATGGCCAGGTTGCCAAGAGCTATCGACATATCCCTGGGGATATTCTGCACATCCAGCATGGCCAGTCTCCTTCTTATCGTCTGTACGCCTATATCGTAAACGAGATTGATGGTGGCCAGATTTCTGGAGTGCACGAGCGCCTCTCTGAGAGTTATGAAACCTTTGAAGTCGTGCTCATAGTTTTTTGGTGCCCATATCCTCAATTTTCCATTTTTGTAATATTTGAATGTCCGCGCCAAATCGGTGAGTTTGCTGGCCGGATTGTAACCCATATCCAGCGCCGTCTGATATATGAAGGGTTTGAATGCCGACCCGGGCTGCCTTCGGGCCATCGTTACCCTGTTGAAGGCGCTCTTGCGATAGTCCACTCCCCCCACCATGGCGAGTATATCTCCCGTATCGTTGTCTACGGATATCAAAGCGGCGTTAAGACCTCTTTTGCCTTTGGCTTTGGGAAATCTCTTCATCGCTCTTTCATACCCGTATTTCACGGCTTTTCTGGCAAGCTTTTGCATCTGCATATCGATTGTGGTGTAGATTTTGTATCCGCCGCTACGAATGTCCGGAAATTTTTTAGAAAACCTTCTCATCACCTCATCGACTATGTAGGGAGCTATATTCTGTGTCAGCGAAGTGCGATATATCTTCGGCACCTCTTTTATCGACGATAGATACTCCTCCTCCGTAATCCATCCCAACGATTTCATACGATAGAGTATGTTGTTGGCTCTCTCTAGGGCTCTTTTGTAGTGTCTGAGAGGATTGTAGAAACTCGGGGCGTTCGGAATACCGACAAGTATGGCGACCTCTTTGAGGGTGAGCTCTTTGAGCTCCTTATGAAAATAGCCCTGAGCCGCAGTTTTGACACCGTAGTAGTTGTTTCCGTAGGATATCTCGTTGAGATATCGTTCTATAATCTGCTCTTTGCTAAGGACATTCTCTATCTTTATGGCGAGAATCGCCTCTTTTATCTTCCTTTCGAGCTTCTTTCTGCTGCTTAGAAGTTTGTTCTTCACGAGCTGCTGGGTCAGGGTACTCCCCCCTTCGACGAATCTACCCGCTTTTATATCCTTTATGAAAGCCCTGAATATCGCATCCGGATTGACACCTTTGTGCTCGAAAAAGGCGGTATCTTCGGTAGCTATGAGGGCCTCCACGAGATAGCCGGGGAGTTCATCGAATCTCGCATATAGTCTATGCTTGCCCTTGAAGACATAGGCGAGTCGTTTTCCATTTCTGTCCAGTATCTCGCTCGAAAGAGAGGGGGAGTAGTTTATGAGCTGTTCGGCATCGAGCTTTATCTCTCTATAGGCATATACGAATGCCGCCGTCAAAGCGGTAGCGAAGAGTGCCAAGAGTATCACCGATGCCTTTATGAATCTTCCGATCAACGCCTGAACTCCCTCTGTGCGAAATTCGCCTCTATCAACTTGCGGGTATAGGGGTCGATCGGGTCTTTCAAAACTCTCTCGCTCTCTCCTCTTTCGACCTCTCTACCGTTTCGTATCACCAGAGACTCTTCGCATATGAGTGATGCCAACTTTATATCGTGGCTTACGAAGAGCATGGCGAAACCGTAGTCATGATGCAATTGTACCAGAAGATCGGCTATCTCTTCTCTCAAAACGGGGTCGAGTGCGGTGGTGGGTTCATCCAGCAGCAGAAGCTTCGGTTCGCTGGCCAGAGCCATGGCGAATACCATACGCTGAAGCTCTCCTCCGCTCAACTGGGGAGGATAGCTCTTCATCATATCCATCCTCAATCCCAGCCCTTCGAAAAGCTCGGACGCTCTCTCCTTCGAAGCGAACCACTGCTTCTCTATCTTCGTCATGGGCGAGAGTGCCGTAAAGGGATTTTGCGGCACGAAAGCCACACTCTCTCCTCTTACGAGTTCGAAAGGGGCATCTATCTCCACTTCCGCCTCCAGACCGGGGGGAAGCAGTCCCAACAGAGCTTTGAGAGTCAGAGATTTACCGCTCCCGCTCTCTCCCACCAGAGCCAGGGATTTGTCGAAAGAGAAGGAGATATCCAGCAGTACCCTCTCTCCGTTTTTCACCAGCACTCTACGAATATCGATCATAGTGTCTCTTTCAGGATATTCAGAACTCTCCGCAATGAGTTCGGACTCTCCGCTCTGCCGACATTGAGTCGCAGAAGAGGGCTCTTGACCGTAGGTCTCCTTATGGCTCCCACCGCGAAACCTTCCGATGCCAGAAAAGAGGCGAGCTCCATAACCCTTTTGTCGCTGGAGACATCGATGCTGAGTATGGAGGATCGTATATCCATCCCCAGTACCTCTTTCACAAGCTCCCTTCTCATATTCAAATCCGCGCCCAGCCTGCTACTGTTTTCGGAGATATAGAGTATATTCTCCAGAGCCAGAGCCGTATCGAAAAGCGAAAGCGCCGTAGAATATATCAGAGGTTTCGCCCTGTTGAGCAGATAGTCGCTTATATGCGAAGATGCCAGTATATAGGCTCCGTAACTGCCATACGCCTTGCCGAGCGTTCCCATCTTGACATGGTTCGCCTTCACTTCGATTCCGTACAGGTCGAAGACTCCCAGCAGCTTCTCTCCGAGCACACCGCAACTGTGGGCCTCGTCCACCACCAATATAGAGCCCGTCTCTTGCGCAATATCGAATATGGCGGGGTGCAGAAGCTCTCCACTCATCGAATATACTCCCTCGACCGCCACTATCACCCTTCCTCTACCGCTATATGATGCGATCTTGTCTTCGAGCTCTCCGGGATCGTTGTGCCTGAAAAACTCCACTCTCGCACTGGACTTTTTCGCCGCCAGCACTCCGCTTGCATGATACTCTTCGTCCACAAGAAGCAGATCGCCTCTTCTGGGCAGTGCCTCGAGCAGCGATATATTGGCGAGAAAACCGCTGCCGAGAGTCAGAGCGCTTTCGAAGCCGTTCAGAGAGGCCACAGTCGCTTCGAACTCTTCGTGCAGAGGATGATAGCCATTTACCAGCATACTGGCTCCCGAGGAACGAAAAGCGAGCGACTCCACTCTCCTGTAGGCCTTTTCGAAAGAGTCTCTGCGCCTACCGAGCCCCAGATAGTCGTTGGAGGCGAAATCGAGGAGCTTTGTATCCCGGACTCTTCTCTCTCTCAACCTCCCCGCCCTTTCGAGCGCTCTCATCTCATTTTCATAATAGTTCATGGCCGGGAATCTCCGAGCCACGGTATAATCTTCTCCACCTGAAGCCCCATGGCCGTACTCTCCAGTCCTCTCACGCTTGCGATATATCGCCGGCAGAACCCCTCCACCATACAGGCGCCGGCCTTGCCTATCCACTCACCGCTTCGTATATATTCGTCGAGTTCCCTTTCGTCGAAAAGATGGAAGCTGTAGTGTGTAGCCGAAAGGTCCACGAAGAGCAGCCCCTCTCTCTGAAGCTGGGCACAGGTGACTATGGCTATTTCACTTCCGCTTATCCTGCCGAGTATATCGTAGGCCTCCTCCCGGGACGAGGCTTTGCGCAATATCGAACCGTCTTTCGCCGCTATCACGGTATCGGCACAGAGAATCGTTTCACTATCGCCATATCTGGCGAGCGCCTCTCTCAACTTGCCTTTGGAAGCGTAATAGACGAAGGCTTCGGCCCTGTCGGCTTTTATACTCTCTTCATCGAAATCTATCGATATCTGTTCGAACTCTATCGAAAACCGCTCGAGCAGTTTCGCTCTCGTGGCGGATGTCGAAGCCAGTCTCAACATAGGCTCTCCTTCACTCTCTACAATCCTCTTAGCGTAACGCCGATATAGAGAGCGCACAAACCGAGAAATATATTCAGAGGTATCAATCTTTCAGGCAGAAGTGCCGCCTTGCGGGCCGCATCCTCCACCCTCCCCTCTTTCAGCAGTCTCCACGACGACTCTCTTCTGATATACATATACAGATAGTTGAGGCTCATAAGTGCGAAGATGACGGTTTTTGCGAGCAGAAGCTTGCGAATCTCCCCCGAAGCACTCCACTGAGCCGTCGCCATGAATAGAGCGCTCAGAGCTATGAGAGCGATAAAGGGCATGACAAGTCCGAAGAGTCCGGCGGTTATACGAAGACTCTTTTCGACTCTCGACTCCCTATCCTCTATCGTGGCCACTACAGGGTGCACGGCCACCCTTACAGCTATCATCCCGCCTATCCATACAATCGCACCGAAAATATGTACAAAGACCACAAAGTGGGCATGATTCGCAAAAATCTCTTCCATACTACACCTCATCGGGGAATTTGTCGGATTATATCACACAGACGATTCCCATACATTTCCACCCCAAACGATATCACCCGAGGGATCTCAAAAATTCCAGAGCTTTTCGTACGATATCGTCGTCGTCTTTGCTCTGTGCCTTCAGGATTGTCCTCTCTCTGCCGTCCGCATACTCCACGAAGACTCTCTCTCCATAACTCGAGACCTTCGAGACCCCCTTCTCTCTGGCAAGTACCTTTATGACCATCACATCGATGAACTGTCTGCTCACTCTGTCGAGCCTGCCGAATCTGTCGGCTATCTCCTCCTCTATCTCATATACGGCCGCCACACTCTCGGCCTGGCTGAGTCTGCGATAGAGCTCCAGCCTCAATCTATCCTCCGATACCAGCTCATCGCTGATATAGGCATCTATCTGCAGGTTGATATCGACATTGACACTCTCTTGCACATCTTTGCCGCTGAGCTCCCTTATCGCATCTTCCAGCATTCTGAGATAGAGAGAGTAGCCTATCTGCCTGATATGGCCCGATTGTGCCTCTCCTATGATATTTCCTCCTCCTCTTATCTGCAGATCGTGAAAAGCCAATACGGCTCCGCTTCCAAGCTCGGAGTGGCTCTCGAGAGCGAGAAGTCTTCTCTTCGCGTTTTCCGAAAGCTTCTGCCTATCCTCCACGAGGAAGTAGCAAAAGCCCTCTTTGCCGCCTCTGCCCACTCTGCCCCTGAGCTGATGCAGATCCGCTATTCCGAAACTGTCCGCACCATCGACTATTATCGTATTGGCATTGGGCAGATGTATGCCGGACTCGACAATGGAGGTACTCAGAAGCAGGTCGTATTCGCCCGCTTCGAACTTCATCATCTCCTCCTCCGTACGGGAGGCTGAAATTTTGGAGTGCAATATACTCAAGTTCAACTCCGGTATCGAGCTCTTCAACTCTGCGGCCTTCTCCTCTATGGCCGCTATGGAGTTGAAGATATAAAATATCTGCCCGCCCCGTCTCATCTCTCTGAGTATCGCCTCCTTCACGAGGGCGGAATCGAAACTCTTGACGAAGGTCCTCACTCCCGCCCTCTCTCCGGGAGGGGTCAGAATCTCGCTGAAGCTTTTTATGTGCGAAAGTGCCATATTCAGCGATCTCGGGATCGGAGTGGCGGACATCGAGAGCAGATGGACATTCCTGGATATCTCTTTGAGAGCCTCTTTCTGCTTTACACCGAATTTGTGCTCTTCATCTATCACCACAAGAGCGAGTCTGGCGAAAGTGGCCTTGAGCAGTGCATGTGTACCGACCACTATCTGCAGTTCTCCATCTTTCAGGCGTTGCAGAATTTCCCTCTTCTGTGAAGCCGATGTAAATCTGTCCACCTTCGCCACCTCGATATCCCAGGGTTCGAAGCGCTCTTTGAGAGATCTGAAATGCTGAGCGCTCAGAAGTGTGGTGGGAGCCACCATCATCGCCTGATAACCCGCTCTTGCCACGGCGAAGATGGCATTCATGGCGACCTCCGTCTTCCCGAAACCCACATCGGCGCTCAAGAGTCTGTCCATCATCCTGCCACTGCCCATATCACGGAGAATCTCCCTTATCGCCTCCTCCTGGTCTTCGGTGTGTACGAAACCCGCCTGAGACATGAAAAGTGCATGCTCGAGCGTATCGTACTCTATGCGTATCCCTTTCTGCAGGGCTCTGTGGGCCGAAAGCCTGATAATGTCCGAAGCGATGGCGAAGAGTTTCTCTCTGACCTTTGTCTTCAATCTTTTGAAGCTGGCCTTGCCGAGTCTGTCGAGCACTGGCAGAGAGCCGGAATCGGCCACATATCTGTCTATCACATCCAGATTCTCCACGGGGAGCAGAAGCGTATCGTCGTTCTGATATCTGAGTACCACGAACTCTCTGTGTGCTCCCAGCACCGTACGCTTTTGGATACCTGAGAATATCCCCACTCCGTGGCTCTCGTGTACCACATACTCTCCCGGTTTGAGTTCGTCGAGTATGAGTGAAGGCTTTTTGACCCTCCTGGCTTTCGACGCCCTGTTGAGCGAGACTATTAGACTCTTTTGCGATATCAGGTTCAAAATACCGTCGAAATATACGAACTCCAAATCCTGCAGATTCGTCAGTGCGGAGGCTCTGACGACAGATTCGTTGGCCGCCACTACATATATTTTCCTATCTCTGTGACTCTCTATCAATTTTCCTACATCCAGCACTTCCAGATCGCGATAGTCGCGCGACGGAGGCAGTACGGATCGGGGAAAACTCTCTTTGGGGGCATACGGTCTGCCCGTAGAGTAGATCTCTTCCAGCTCGGCACCGAGATCTTCACAGAGTATGGATTCATACTCGCTCATATAGTCGCAGGCAAGCTCTTGCAGATGCCACAAGCCCAGAGAGTCTATATCTTTTACGAAACTCTCCCACTCGCTTCGCTCCACTCTCTCGACAAGAGCGGCATACTCCTCTTCGCTCAGAGCCAGAAAGGCGGCTCTTATCTCTATAGCTTCGAGCTCCGTATCGGCATCTCTCTTCTGTGTAACTATATCGAAGGGGTTTATAGCCTCTATCTCGTCGTCGAATAGACTTATTCTCCAGGCACTCTGCGCACCGGGGGAGAATATATCGACGATATCTCCCCGTATGGAGACCTCACCGGAGGCAGCTACGATATCGACGAAGTGATAACCCCAGCGATAGAGCATATTTTTAAACTCCTGCAGATCGACTCTCTCTCCAAACTCCAGCCGATATCTGGAAAAACACTTCCGTGCGGGAAGAGGAAGTGTCATGGTATATGCCGGAGATATCAGTATCTTCTCCCCCTCATGGAGATGAAAATTCTCGAGCTGCAAAAAGAGCTCCGATATCTCATCGGCATAACTTCGCAGATCCTCACCCATCGAGACTCTGATCTGCGGCAGCACAAAAGGCTCAATACCCAGAAAACGGGCCGCATCACGGGCCATTCGTGCCGATTTATCATCCGCCGTTATATATATGGAGGCTCTCTTTTTGGCTTCCGTGCGTTCAAGATATTCGAAGAGATCACTCTGGTTCATCTCTACCTCGTCTGTCAAATTTCAGCATGATTATATCCCCTCTTCTTGAAACAGCCATCATATCTCTATCGCCTCGATTCAATCCCGAAAATAGACAACGAATTTACTCTCGAGCTATTTTCGGATTCAACCAGCAAAGTCCAGACCCGCCCGAAGAGCCGATATATATCACAGCTTTGGATATAATCTCTCCAAAAAGCGGATCGATGGGAGTTACATGCTATATAGGTATAGCGGTATGCAAAAGAGCGGCAAACGGGTCAAAGGTACCATCTCCGCCGCTTCACCCGAAGAGGCGAAGAGAAGGCTCAAAGAGGAGGGGATATATTACGACAGTCTCAAAGAGGCGAAAGAGTTTTCACTCGGCTCTATCGGAAAAAGGGAGATGGGAGGGGAGGCTCTAAGCTCCTTCGCCCGTGAACTCTCCAGCTATATAGCTTCGGGGATGACTCTCTCCACGGCACTCAGACTGATGGAGAATCAGCACGAAGGTGAGAAACGCTACACCTCTTTTCTGAGCGAGATACGCTCGCAGGTGGAGGAGGGGCAGTCTCTCTACGCGGCATTGAACTCCCAGAAAATCTACAAACTTCCGGAGTTTTTCCTACACAGTCTCAAGGTCGCGGGGCAGAGCGGGAAAATGGCCGAGGTACTCAAAAATATGGGGAGTTTCTTTTCCACACAGAGCAAAGTGCGCAAACAGGTACTCTCCGCCATGGCCTACCCGATATTCATACTGGTAGTGGCTATGGGGATGACCGCTTTCCTCATCTCTTTTGTAGTTCCCAAAATCACATCCATATTCGAGGATACCGGGCAGGAGCTCCCGGCAGTCACCCGCTTCGTACTCTCGGTGAGCGATTTCCTCTCCGCCCACGGTACCGCTACGGCCATCTTCGCTCTGCTGAGTATAGTGGTGTTGAAAATAGCCTACGGCAGGTTTCGGATATTCAGGAGATGGATAGATACGATATTTCTCAAAACTCCCATTCTCGGTGGATTGATACAGAATTACGAGCTGGGTCGCTTCAGCTACATACTCTCACTGATGCTCGAGTCGGGAGTATCCTACGCCCAGGCTGTCCGGCTGGCATCGACCACCTTCGGCAACGAGGCTCTGAAAGAGACTTTCGACCTGGCTGTACAGAAGGTGATGGAGGGGAACAAACTCTCCAACGCTCTGTATATGAGCGATACGACGAAACCGAAGAGAAACTTCATGCAGTCTCTGGCACTCGGGGAGGAGTCCAGCGAAGTGGCATCCGTACTCTACAACCTCTCCGGACTCTACAACGAGGAGAACGACGAGAAGCTGAAGCTGCTGCTCAGTATGCTCGAGCCTCTCATGATGCTGCTTATCGGGGGTATAGTGGGGACTATCGTAACGGCTATGCTTCTTCCGATATTCAGTATGAATCTCGGAGCGGGTGCGTGATATCGCCATAAAGTCCCATTGTGATAGAATAGAGTCCAACGAGCTTGCAGGAGAGAGTAGATGACGGTAACGAAATATGATGCCAGCGGTAACGATTTCGTGATATTTCACGACAAATTGAGAAAGCCCAGACACCATCTGGCGGAACTTCTTTGCGACAGACACAAAGGGGTGGGTGCCGACGGTATGGTCGTACTCGTACCCCACCCCGACTACGATTTCGAGTGGGAGTTCTACAATAGCGACGGGAGTGAAGCGAAGATGTGCGGAAACGCCACGAGGGCGGTCGCACACTATGCCACGCAAAAGGGTATCTCCGTAGGTGGTAGAGCCGAATTTCTGACAGGGGCTGGAGTGATAAGGGCGGAAGTCAACGGCAACTATGTAGTCACGGATATGCTGGAGCCTAAGATAGTACGAAGAGATATAGAGGAGTTCGACAGGAGATGGTGGCTCATAGATACGGGAGTACCACATCTCGTAAGCGAAAGCGGGGAGCTCGAAGAGTTCGATTTGAAGATGGCCGCAGAATTGAGAAAGAGATATGACGCCAATGTAAATATCTATGCACTACAGAACGATACGATGAGAGTGCGTACCTACGAAAGAGGAGTGGAAGATGAGACGCTCGCCTGCGGGACCGGCATGACCGCCTGCTATGTAAAGGCCAAAGAAGAGGGGAAGGCTCCGGATATCTGCAGAGTCTATCCCAGAAGCGAAGAGGAGCTCTATCTCGAATATAGAGACGGAATCTACCGCTTCGGAGGGAAGGTCAGCAAAACCTTCGTAGCCGAACTCACTCTCGATATACCCCACTATATGCTCTGAAAGCCCGATTGTGGAAAACCTGCTGCTCATCATCCTGAGCACGATACTCATAGCCACACTGGCCAATGTGATGTGGTATGCAATCTGAGCCATCGGCAAATCATAGAGACCTTCCCCGTAGATTCCATAGTCAACGCCTCCGAGCTTCTGAGCGAAGCTATTTTGCACGAGATACTCAAATGTCGTCTCAGTGTAAAGATGAAAAATGAGGAGAAGAGATTTTTTTCGCAATAGCGTATCTTCAGCGTTTATTAAGAAAATTTCTCTATAATTTCACCACTTTTCAGCAATATGTTCGGGTAGCTCAGGGGTAGAGCACTTCGTTGACATCGAAGTGGTCGGAGGTTCAAATCCTCTCCCGAACACCACAAAGAGAGATATTCCACTATATTCCATCTATTTCAAGCTCCTATATTGTTTACATATACGAATATCGACCATGATATCCCGACCGTCCGGAGCGACTCCGGACCATTCTCCCTCAAAAGCACTAACATTCCATTAATGCAAGCGGTCTATACTTCCCGATATTCGGACAAATAGAAAAGCGGTGGCAGGGGCGGAATGTTCCACTGAATCTCTTCCGCACTTCATTGCGGCCTGCGCTCGGCCCCGAGGAGTCGTCCGGGCGACCTCTCCTACGGCTTCGAAGCATGGAAACTGCCAATCTCCCTCCTGCTTGACAAAATATTCGAGCTATCCTCCACCCATCCCCTCTCCCCTCACCTGCAAAGGAGAGAGTTGCGCCGACGAAAGGCCACGGCATGAAATCGACAGCTATCTTACTATAGAATAGCGGAGTGGAAAAAAGGGGAATTTCATGAAATGGCTCGATAATCTCAAAGAGGCGGTGAACATAAACTCCTATACCGCCAACAAAAAGGGAGTGGACGCGGTGGGCAGGCTCTTTCGCGGATGGCTGGAGGAGCTCGGTTATGAATGCATAAGCTTCGAAAGAGAGCTGATAGGAGATCATCTGCTCTTCAAATCCGCAAGAGGCGGGCGCAGGAAGATACTGCTGCTGGGGCATCTCGATACCGTTTTCCCACCCGGGACTTTCGAAGGATTTTCGGAAGATGAAGAGTGGGTATACGGACCCGGGGTCTGTGATATGAAGGGGGGCAACATAGTGGCCCTCGAAGCGTTGAGATATATATACGAAGAGTTCGGCTCGATAGAGGATGTGGACTTTCTGCTCGTGAGCGACGAGGAGACCGGAAGCGACGACTCGAGAGCGCTGACTTCGGAAATAGGCAGAGAGTACGACTACTGTTTCGTCTTCGAAGCGGCGGGAGAGAATATGGAGATTGTCACCGGTCGCAAGGGGATAGGGACATTCAGCATAGAGATAGAGGGGAGAGCCTCTCATGCAGGCACCAGTTACGCCAAAGGGATAGACGCCAATCTCGAAGCGGCTCTCAAAGTGTGGAAGCTGAGCCGCCTTAGCGACCTCGAGAGGGGAAGTACCGTAAATGTCGGCCGAATGGAAGGTGGGATTGGAGCCAATACGATAAGCCCCCACGCCAAACTTCTACTCGAAATCAGATATGCCGACCACTTCGAAAAAGAGAGACTCCTCGGCGCACTCGAGGAGATAGTCTCCACCTCCTATGTGGAGGGGAGCAGAGCGAGACTCGGCGGCGGGATACAAAGAGATGTCATGGAGCCCGACGAGAGACAGGAGAGACTGATAGAAGCGATGGGCAGAATCTGCGGGGAGAAGTTCGCCGTGGAGAGTAGAGGCGGTGTGAGCGACGCCAATATCGTCTCGGCCGAGGGGGTGGTGACGATAGATGGATGGGGACCTTTCGGAGATGGTGACCACACACACAAAGAGAGGGCTCTAAAGAGCAGTTTCGACGAGAGAAGGCGACAGATGAGCGCTATTTTGAGATATCACAGGCAGAAGGGGGATATAGCATGAGTGAAAAGAGAAGAGTGGGAATATGGCTCTATCAAAACGGAGGCGGCGACCTGATAGAGAAGAAGCTTGTCGTGAAACTCGCCGAGAGGGGGATAGAGGCCACTACGGGTCTGAATCTCAGAAACGCCTATGTCGAAAACGGCTCCATACTCTGCATGGACGACAAGGGAGAGTATGTGAGGATGGAGGAGCTGGACCTCTTCTTCAGCTACAACGCCGGAGAGCAGACACAGTATCAGATGTATCTATACGAGGCACTCGACAGAAGCATCCCCTGTATAAACAACTACAGGTCGTTCGCCCTGACCGAAGACAAGTTTCAGACAGACTATCTGCTGAGAAATCACGCTCTCCCCACTCCCGATTTCAGGCTCTGCCACAGGGACGATTCGCAGAGATTGAGAAATTTCATGGATGAGTGGAAGCAGATGGTCTACAAGCCAACCGACGGCTGGGGAGGTGTGGGATTGACCAAGATAGACTCTCCCGAGGCTCTCGATATGCTCATGCCCTTCCTCAACCAGATGGACTTGAGATATTTCTATGTGGAGAGATTCATAGACTACGACAAGACGGACTACCGCATAGATATAGTCGATGGCCAATTCGTATCGTGTTACGGCAGGAGGGCCGGCGGCAGCGACTGGCGCACCAATGTGACGAGCGGCGGAAGCGTATTCCTCAGAGAGGCCGACGACGAAGTGGTCGAGCTGGCCAAAAGAGCGGCCGATGTGACAGGGCTGGAGATAGCCGGTGTGGATATCATCTACGACAGGAACAGAGAGGAGTATCTGGTACTCGAAGTCAACGGAATACCGGCCTTCGCCACACCGGAACAGGAGAAGATGGGGCTCGACTTCAACGACCGCAAGATAGAGTCGATAGTCGATATGATAGATAGAAAAACTTCGAGAAAGGATGGATGAAAATATGGCAAAAAAGAGAAAACTCCCCAAAATAGGACTGCTCTATCTCGACTATGTGTTGAGATTTTTCGACCGCTCCAACTTCAAGGGCTGGCCCGACAAAATAGAACAGGTGGTCTACCACTGGGGTAACGACAAGGATCGTTTCATAGCGGAAGTGAAGCGCAAAAAGATAGACATACTCGTAGGCAATATCCCCGCTACGGCATACGAAACCTTCGCAGAGATAGCCAAAGCACTGCCCAATGTGCGTTTCGTCCCCTCTATCGAGACACAGTTCGCCAACAAATCGAAGGAGAATGTGACGCTCTTTTGCGAAAAGCACGGACTCTCCCACCCCAGGACAGAGATATTCTACGACAGGGACGCGGGATACGAATATCTAAAGAAGTGTGATTATCCCATCATAGTCAAACGCTCCTACGGGCCATCCAACTACGGCGGATACTATGTACACAAGGTAAAGAGCGAAAAAGAGGCCAGAAAGCTCTTCGATACGAAAAAATATCACCCTATGTATATACAGGAGTGTATTCCCCTCAGGGCAGATATCAGAGTGATGCTCATAGGGCACAAACCCGCCTGCGCCTTCTGGAGAGTCGCGGGAGAGGGCATGGAGCTTACGAACACTTCCCAGGGCGGCTATATGGCATACGACGATGTACCCATGGGAGCACTGGAGCTTGCGGTAGAGGCTTCCAAAGCGGCCAAAGCGGAATATTGGGCCTGCGATATAGCCGAATACGACGGTAAATTCTATATTCTGGAGTGCGCCACCGCTTTTGCGGCCTTCCCCTATTTCAGAGACTGGATAGGTCAGTATCTGATGTGGGATTTCAGCGAAGGGTATTTCAAAAAACCCCATATTCCTCTCTACAACTGGGAGGAGCTGGGCAAGATAAATCCGTCTCTGCTAAGAACCATGAGGCATATCGAGTTCAGCAGGTATGTTCCTTCCGCCGACGGAGCGATCTATCTCAACGATAGAGAGGGAGAGTGGGATGTAGAGCTGACGGAAGAGAGTATTCCCGAAGATATCCCCGACAACAGCCATCTCTTCGAGTTCATAAAAGATGAAAAAGATCTCCCCGAAGTGGTGACACAGGAGGCCAGAAAGGGAGAAGAGATACATGAGCAGGTGCAGGATAGAGAGATGACGATAGAGGATATCACACTTACCGAGCTCATGACTCTGCACGGTATGGAGGAGGATCTCGCCGTAGAAGTGATGTCGTATATCCGCACACACGAAATAGAGAGTCTCGACGAGCTTGCAAAGATCGAGGGGATAGAGAGACAGACCATAAGGCTCTGGGCACAAGAGCTCAAAGAGAAGCTCGATATAAACAAAGCCGACGAGAAAGCTCTCTCGAATATAAAGGCTATCGGGAAGAAACTGGCCAAAAAGATCGTCGAATACAGAGAGAAGAACGGGAAGTTCGAGAAACTCGACGAGCTTCTGCAGATAAAAGGGCTGGGCGGGAAGAAGCTGGAGAAGATAGGCAGATATGTGGCGATAAAATCCAAAAAGAGCAGTGACGAAAAATAGAGAGATGAAATTTTCGGGGGAGCACCCCCATCCTGGAAGGAGAAATTGTTGAAACAGCTATACCACTCCTACGACGAGGCGGTGGAACTCTTTACGGAACTGGCCCGCAGAAGGCCGGAACTATTCAGAGTGGAGACGATAGGCCAGACATGGGAGAAGAGAGAGATAGCGCTCGTGACTATTTCGCGCGAAATGCAGAGTGCCGAGGAGCGACCCGCTCTCTTCTTTACCGGTACCATCCATGCGAGAGAGTGGATAGGGATAGAGCTGGCCATCGCCTTCTGCCAGTATATCGACAGGAATATAGATTATGACAAAACGGTTCAGGAGGCTCTGGAAAAGACGACCATATATCTAGTCCCCTGTGCCAATCCCGACGGCTTCGAATACTCCAGAAAGCACTTCTCCTTCTGGAGAAAGAACAGGAGACAGAACGCAGACGGCAGTTACGGTGTGGACCTAAACCGCAACTTCCCCATAGGCTTCGTCAAGAGCAACAATCCGGCATCCAATGTCTATGGCGGGCCGGAGCCATTCAGCGAACCTGAAACGAGAGCTCTGAGAGATTTCGTGCTCTCACACAGAAACATAAGCATAGCTCTGGACTACCACTCCCAGGGGAATGTCTTTTTCCCCGCACACGACTTCAGACACGAAGATACGATCGATACGACAGACCTGAATGTGCTCTGTGCCAATATGGCAGAAGAGATAAGAAAGATAAGCGACAGAGAGTATGGAATCCACCAGGGCAAACCACCGGCGAAACTGATAAGCGGAAGCGGAAGGGAGTTCTACTACTCGCAGGGAATCATAGCCTCGGTCGTGGAGGTGGGCACGAGGAACATTTCGGACTATCTCGACGATATGATAGAGCATATCAGGGAGCAGATACCCGCACTGCTGAGCGCGGCCAAAGAGGCCCCCAACTATGCGGCGAATCTCTCCATGCCCCGACCGGAAAACTTCAGAGCCACATTCGTGGGCAAAGACAATGTCACGCTGGAGTGGGAGCCCTACGATTGCAAAGAGGGAGAGGAGGAGGTCTATTTCGAGATATATAGAAGTACGAGGGAGAAATCCTACTGTCGCCCCTTCAATCTGATGGGGCTGACACAGGCCAACAGATACGCCGACAACAATCTCGTACCCGACAGCGCCTACTTCTACCATATCAGAGCCGTAAACAGAAGAAGCGGCAAAAAATCGCCATTCGCTCCTGTCCTGGCCATCCGTACCCATGTGGACGAAGACGAGTTTCACAGAACCTACTTCCCAATCCCCGAAAAGACGGGATATGTAGCCGAAAAGGCGAAGGACAACGCCTCGCATTTCGGAGTCAACTCTCTCTTCGTAGGAGTGAGCGAGAGCAAGGGAGTCAGCTATGCCATCGTGACCGTTCCTCTCAAGACGATACCGGAAAACGCGATAATCAAAAGAGCCCGTTTCCGTCTATATCCCCTCAACCGTGTGGGGGTGACGGTGGAGAAGTACGGAGAGTGGAATGTCGGAATAGTCGATAGCTCCAAAATGGGGGATATCAAAAAGTTCGACGATGTGAAAAATATGGAGATACTCTCCTATATCGGACGCCCCACCCCCTCCAACCACCTCAGCCAGGGAATATGGAGAAGCTGGGAGTTGAGCGAGATAGAGTGCGCTGTACTTGCCAAAGAGATAGAAAAGGGTGAAGTCGTCCTGCGTATAGAGGGACCCAAAGAGCTCTTCATAGGCAGAAACTCACAGATGATGCAGTGGGATTTGGGCTATGGCAAATTCGGGGGAGGGCTCGCCTTTAGACCCCATCTCGAAATCACATACACGATGCCTCCAAACAGAATAGAGCTCTTCCCGAAAAAGAGCTATACCGTCTCCGCGGATGCCACGAAAGAGGATGAAATCGTATGCGGTTTCGACGAGAAGGGGAGAAAGATATACGCCACCTTCGATTTCGAACTCGGCTCTCTCCCCTCTCGGGACTTTCTCTCCATAACCAGAGCCTATATGGTGCTCAATCCTATCAATGTCTATGCCAAGGAGAACATTCGCTTCCACCTCGAGATGATAGATTCGTGCGAAGAGAAGGATTATGAAACGATCAAACAGAGACATATCATAGAGAATATCGGTTACGATGTCAGCGTCAACGAGCTCAAGAACGAAGAGCAGGTCTTCCTCTTCGATACCTACGCTCTGCAGGAGTTTGGCAACAGACTTCAGGAGAAAAAGGGGATAGCTTTCGTATTGCGTCCCAGCAGCGCTCTGAAGCTGGTGAAAAATTCGGTGGTGCAGTGGCACAGTTCGCATCCCGAATTCACTCCCAGACTGGTGATAGAGTATCTCAACAAGAGACGCAAACCCGTCAGTGCGGTGAACTCTCTCAAATATGTCGTAGAGAACTCCAAAATCAAGCTGAGCTGGAAGAATCCCACCGACAAGGACTTCAGAGGGGTCTTCGTCATCAAAAACCCCTTCAGAAAACCCATATCCCCCTACGACGGAGACAAACTCTACGGAGGACGGGACAACTGGACTTATGACGATTTCGGAGCACTGGATATAGACAAATACTATGCCGTGTTCAGCTATGACGATGTACCGAATTTCAGCGAACCAGTGATAGTGAAGTACAAAGCCAAAAATAACAGGAGATGAGATGAAGATACTACTCGTAGGTGCAGGAAATATGGGCGGTGCCATGATCGAAGGACTTCGCGGCTACGAACTCAGTGTCGTGGAGAGACACGCCTCGAGAGCCGAAAAGCTCAGGAAGAGCTATCCCGATATAGAGTTGCTGACGGATATCCCCGAAGTGAACGGCTATGTACTCATACTCGCCGTCAAACCCCAGAGCCTCGACTCTCTGAAGATAGAGGGAGAGGCGCAGGCCCTCATATCCATACTTGCTGGAACACCTCTTGCCAGACTCAAAGAGAAGGTATCGGCCAAAGCCTACATAAGAGCCATGCCCAACATAGCCGCTCTCAAGAGAAAATCCGTTACCTCGGTGACGGGTGACGAATCTTTCAAAAAGGAGGCTTTGGAGATTCTATCCTCCATAGGCGAGGCTATATGGCTCGACAGTGAAAGACAGCTCGATATCGCCACCGGTCTGGGGGGCTCGGCACCGGCATGGATGGCTCTCGTAGCCGAAGCACTTGCCGATGGTGCCGTCGATTTGGGACTACCCAGAGCGGTGAGCTACCGCTATATCCCCGCTCTCCTAGAGGGGGTGGCCGCTCTGCTCGAAGATGAACACCCCGCCCTGCTCAAAGATAGAGTGATGTCGCCAGGAGGCACCACCGCCGCAGGCTACGGAGCCCTCGAAAAGGCAGGTGTGCGAGACGCTTTCATGGAGGCGATGAGAGCCTCTTACCGCAGAAGCGAAGAGTTGTCCGGAAATTAGCCTCCACCCGCCCCACCCTTTGGTACAGTTTCGTTTTGGCGCTCGATGACGATGTGGTGGAGCGCGGTGTGGAGCACCACCACAAAGAGTACAAATTCGACCCAAAAGTTCAACATGCCCTACCGATAACAGGTAGTGAATATCTCGAGAAACTCATACAGCTG
>CAJXJF010000016.1 GCA_913054475.1 uncultured Nitratifractor sp. | reverse complement strand
GGCGCGAGCCGTTGTTGGACCATACTATCGCCGAATTCATGGCCAGAGTTCCTTTCGAATACAAGTACCGCAACGGTACGAGCAAATATCTGCTTCGCAAGGTCTTGGAGCGTTACCTGCCTACGGAGTTGATAGAGAGACCGAAAATGGGTTTTGCCATACCGATATTCGAATGGTTCAGTGCCGATATGTCGGAGAAGTTCGACAGATATTTCGCCGGGGATGACGAGATTGTCGATATGGAGTTCGTCCGCAAGGAGTTGTCGAAATTCAAAAAGAACGCCTCGAGCGTAAATGTCAACTTTCTCTGGTTCGTTCTGGTCTATAGAATGTGGAGGGAGAGGTATAGATGAGAAAAAGAGTCGCCATACCTATATATTCGTTCGGGCCCGGGGGAGCCGAAAGAGTGGTCTCCATTTTGCTGGAGGAGCTGGGAAAGAGATACGATATCACTCTCGTTTTGATGAACGACAATATCTTCTACAGGATTCCTCCCGGAGTGGATATATATTTTCTGGAGCGCTCGAGACCCTTCGAAGCAGGTATAATCAAACTGCTCAAGCTTCCCTGGCTGGCCTGGAAGTATAGGAGATTCTGCAAAAGAAAGAAGATAGATCTGACACTCTCTTTTATGAACAGACCCAACTACATAGCCGTTTTGGCCAAACTCCTGGGACTGGGACACCCCGTGATAATATCCGAAAGGGGTACTCCGGGATCCTACTACGATGACGCTTCGGCATACTCGGTAGTGAGCCGTTTCCTGATCTGCAAACTCTATCCTCTCTCGGATATGATCGTATGCAATTCATACGGGGCGAGGTGGGACCTCAATAGAAACTTCGGCATAGAGCTCTCCAGGATAGAGGTGATATACAACCCTTTCGATCTAAAACGGATAGAGAAGATGGCCGCCGAGAGATACCCGAGAGATGATGAGCCCTTCGTATGGGTCAGTGTGGGAAGACTCGACAGAAAGAAGAATTTCGAAGAGATGATAGAGCTCTTTTCGCTCGCTGCAGGGAAGGAGGATTCCCTATGGATAATCGGAGAGGGAATCGACAGGGAGAGGATAGCGAAAAAGATAGAGGAGTGTGGAGTCTCCGGGAGGGTTAAACTGCTCGGGCGTAAAGAAAACCCCTTTCGTTATCTCGCGGCTGCCGATATCTTTCTCTTCGCCTCCACGACCGAAGGGTTTCCGAATGTACTGGTAGAGGCTCTCGCCTGCTCCCTGCCGGTGGTTTCGAGCGACTGTCTCAGTGGCCCCAGAGAGATTTTGGGCTTTTCGAGCGATTACAATATTGCGCTCGAAGAGGTTAAAAAGGTAGAATACGCAATACTCTTTCCCGCAGGAGAGAAGGAGATGATGAGAGAGGCTATGGAAGAGGCGAGGAGAGACAGTCAATGGAGAGAGAAGATGAGAAGCGTAGCCGCGCGAAGAGCACGAGATTTCGACAAAGGAGAGATAGTGAAACATTTCGAAGAGTTGATAGAGAGGTTCATCCATGAATGAGAGTGTAAAGCAGGAGAGCTTTTTCGGGAGATACTACATACTCTTCATCGTCGCGGCGTATATCTTCTCGGTGGCGATGAGGTATATCTGGGTGGATTGGGCTTCGGCCTTTCCCCAGTTTTTCTGGAATTCACAGCTCATGATAAATACCAACGACGGTTATTTCTGGGCCGAGGGGGCCAGAGATATACTCGCCGGTTTTCATCAAAAAGGTGACCTCTCCCCCGTTTCGGAGCCCGCTTCCATCCTGAGCGCATGGCTGGCGAGAATCCTACCCGTGAGTTTCGAGACTCTCATACTCTGGATGCCGGCCTTCATAGGCTCTTTGCTCGTGCTTCCCGTGATGCTGATAGCCCGTACTCTCGGACTCCACAGAGTGGGAATCGTGGCCGGATTCATCACCGGCATAGTGTGGAGCTACTACAACAGAACGATGGTCGGATACTACGATACCGATATGCTCACTATCGTATTGCCTACCTTTTCTCTATGGTTGCTGATTCTCTCCGTCCGGGAGGAGAAAAACAGATATCTCTTCCTGATGGCTCTTTCAATGCTTCTCTACGAGTGGTGGTACCCTTCGGCAAAGGCTCTGGAGATGGCTTTTGGCGCCACGGTACTGATATATACGCTTCTCTTCGAGAGAAGAAAACTCTTCAACTACAAACTTCTCATCTTCATAGTGATAGCGGCCGCTCCCATCTCGATAGCGATAAAGAGTCTGGCATCTTTGCTGATTTTCCTCTATTTCCACTTCTACGGGGAGAAAAGTGAACGCTACATCCTCTATATATTGGCGGCCGTCGTATCGATATTCATACTCCTGGGCGGGCTTGGCCCCATATGGCAGCAGATAAAGGGCTATATCCTCAGAGAGGCGGTGGATAGCGCCTCTGCCGCAGATATGGTGAAGCTGCACTACTATGCGGTCAGCAGGACTGTCAGAGAGGCGGGGGCGATACCTTTCGAGATATTCGCCAACAGAATAAGCGGTTCGCCGTATCTGCTCATACTCTCGGTGGCCGGATATATTCTGATGGCTGTCAGATACAGGATAATGCTGCTCGCGCTGCCCATGCTCGGACTTGGTTTCATAGCCATGAAGGGGGGGTTGAGATTCACCGTCTATGCCGTTGCGATAGCGGCTTTGGGATATGGCTATCTCAGCGTATGGCTGGCCGAAAAACTCGAGGCGTATATGAAGGACTCTTCGAGAGCGAAAAAGCTCTCCTCTCTCTTCATCCTCCTGATGCTCGGCCTCTCTCTCTATCCGAATATTGTCCATATCTACAACTACAAGGTACCTACGGTCTTCAAAAAGAGTGAGGTCGAGGTTCTCGACAAACTCGGAAAAATCGCGGATAGAGAGGATTATGTCCTGAGCTGGTGGGACTACGGCTATCCTATCCGTTACTACAGCGATGTCAAGACGCTCATAGACGGGGGCAAGCATACGGGTAGGGTCAACTTTCCGGTCAGTTTCGCCCTGTGTTCTTCCCAGACGGCGAGCGCAAATATGGCGAGGCTGGATGTGGAGTATACGGAGAGGGAGTTGAAAAAAGAGAGCGGTAAAAGAAGTGACGACTATATGGCTCTGATGATGAAAGATTACGGCTTCGAAGAGCCCTCCCTCTTTTTGGAGAGTCTGGAAGATAGCGATCTGAAGCTGCCTGCCAAAAGCAGAGAGATATACTACTATCTGCCCTACAGAATGCTTCCTATCTTTCCTACGGTCAAGCTCTTCAGCAATCTGGACCTCGAAACGGGGAAGAGTCGCAAGAGCCCCTTTTTCTATAAAGTTCCTTTCGTGATGAGAGGGGGGAAGATAATGCTCGATAATAGAAGCTATATCGATACGAAGGAGGGGAGTGTACACTTCGGCGACGCAAGCTACAGGCTCAACACTTTCGCGCTCAGCTATATCGGTAGGGATATGAAGGTGCACTCCCGCATAGATAGGATAGATGCGAACGAGAGACTATGTGCCGTGGTGATGAAGAGCTACAATATGCTGCTGCTGATGGACAGGTCCTATTTCGACTCGACCTATATACAGCTCTTCGTCCTCGGCAACTACGACAAAGAGCTCTTCGAACCCGTTATCGTGACACCGATGGCCATGGTATATAGACTCAAGAGGTAGAGTGTCTTATGAAGATAGCTTTTCTCTCCAATCTCGACGACAATCTCTATCTCTTCAGGATGCCCGTCATGAGAGAGATGAAAAGAAGAGGCCATACCGTCTATGCGGTCTCTCCCGGCGGCGGGCGCAGGGAGGCTTTTTTGAAGGAGGGCTTCATACCGGTCGAGTACAGGATGAAGAGGGAGAGTCTCAACCCCTTCAGGGAGCTCTATAGTATCAAGAGCATCTACGAAGCCATAGCGCCTCTGAAGCTCGATATACTCCAGACATCGACCGTGAAGCCGAACATATATGGTACGATAGCCGGAAGATTGGCCAAAGTTCCGCATATATACAATATCGTGGAGGGGCTGGGCTCTTTCTATATAGAAGACTCCCTCAAGGCCGCAGCGGTGAGATTCGTCATAGAGCGGCTCTATCGCATCTCCTCTTCCCTGAGCGATCTGACGATTTTCGTAAATTCCGAAGATCCGCAACTGCTGGTTAAAAAAGCTGTGATAGCACAGCGGAAGGTGAAGGTGATAAGAAGTGTGGGAATCGATACGAAGGAGTACGACCCCGACAGAGTCCCGCCCGAGCTCGTTGCGAAATACAGGGAGCGTTTCTCTCTCGATGAGAGACCCGTGGTTTTGATGGTGGCCAGAGCGATATGGCACAAAGGTGTGGCGGAGTTTTATGAAGCCGCCTCGATCGTGGGAGATAGGGCACAGTTCGTTTTCGTGGGAGATACCGACAGAGGCAATCCGAGCTGTGCCGACCCGGACTATCTGAACTCCTCCCGCGTCAGGTGGCTGGGCAGACAGAGCGATATGGTGGAGCTTACCGCTCTTGCCGATATCTATGTCCTGCCGAGCTACAGAGAGGGGGTGCCCAGGACACTGCTGGAGGCGGCATCCATGGCCAAAGCCATCGTGACTACCGATACCGTCGGATGCAGGGAGGTGGTGGAAGATGGAGTCAACGGCCTGCTCGTACCCGTAGGAGACGCCAAGGCTCTCGCCGCGGCGATAGAGAGAGTGCTCGACGACGATGAGTTGCGTGAACGCTTTGCCAGGGCGTCGAGGAGAAAGGCTATCGAGGAGTTCGAAGTGCACAGGGTGGTACGGGAGTATGTAGAACTTTATGAAAAGGGAGCGGATGTATAGGAGATTCTTCAAAAAGCTTATAGACAGGCTTGTCGCCCTCTTTCTGCTGATTGTGCTCTCTCCTCTTATGGCTGTCGTGGCCCTGGCCATATATCTGAATATGGGTTCTCCGATACTCTTCAGACAGAAAAGACCGGGAGAGGGAGAGAAGATATTCACCATATACAAATTCAGGACGATGAGTATGGAGAGAGACGAAAACGGGGAGCTGCTTCCCGACGAGAGGCGACTCGGGCCTCTGGGCAGACGGCTTAGAAGCCTCAGTCTCGACGAGCTGCCCCAGCTTTTCAACATAGTGAAGGGGGATATGAGTTTCGTAGGTCCCCGACCCCTACTCGACGAGTATCTGCCTCTATACGACGAGAGACAGAGAAGGAGACACGAAGTGACCCCCGGTATAACGGGCTGGGCGCAGGTAAACGGAAGAAACGCTATCTCCTGGAAGGAGAAGTTCGAATATGATCTGTGGTATGTCGAGCATCAGAGTTTTTCACTCGATATGAAGATACTCTGGATGACCCTCGTCAAGGTCCTCAGGAGAGAGGGAATCGCGCACGAGGGGAGTGCAACCATGGAAAAGTTCAGGGGGAATGGATGAAGAGTATAAGTTTTGTCTCAAATATGGTGGTCGAGCCTGTCGGCAAGATGCTCGAAGGGGCTTACGAGATAGAGTATCGCGATCTCGACTCTATCGTTTCCACGCTGAGCGGGAGAGTGGAGAGCGACTATCTCGTCATACTTCTGGAGAGCAGATTTTTCTATGAGTTCTATCCGGATGAAGCCTCTTTGCAGCGGGTGGAGTTTCTGCACGAACTGATCGAAGGCTTCAGAGAGCGCAACGAAGCCAAGGTGATCCTTTCGAATATCTTCGACTCTTTCGCCTTCATAGAGAGCGGACTTTCACAGGAGAATATCAGGGCTTTGACAGAGATAAATCTCTCTATCGAAAAGATCAAGACAGGGGTGAGTGATGTCGAAATCTGCGATCTATATTCGCTCGGATTGAGGTTCGGCTTCGACAGACTCTACAATCAGCGCAACCGCTTTCTCTTTCAGGCTCCATTCACCAGAAAGGGTGCCGCCGAGGTGGCTCTGGAGATAGAGAGGGCGATAGCGAGAATATCCCGCAAGAGAAAGAAGGTGCTTCTGCTCGATGGCGACAATACACTCTGGGGCGGGATTGTGGGAGAGGATGGAATCTACGGTGTCGCATGCGACGAAAACTATCCCGGAATAGCCTACAAACGCTTTCAACTCTATCTCGCTGCTCTGCGTAGGAGTGGCCTGGTGCTGGCACTGGTGAGCAAAAACAACGAAGAGGATCTCATAGAGCTCTTCGAGAAGAGAGATATGCCCCTCTCCATGTCGGATTTCGTATCGTGGCGTATCGACTGGAGACCCAAGAGTCTCAATATCTCGGAGATAGCCTCCGAGCTCAATCTGGGGATAGAGAGTTTCCTCTTCATAGACGACAACCCCTTCGAGATAGAGGAGGTGAAGAACGCTCTGCCCGAGATAGATACGCTCCTCTTCGACAAGGAGAATCCCCTCGCGATGATAGAGAGGCTGAGCGCCGTCGAAGGTGTCTGCGCGCATATGGTCACGGAGGAGGACAGAAACAAGAGCGAGCAGTACAGGAGCGAGAAGAGAAGGGCCGAAGTCTTCGGAAAGAGTGCGGATATGGAGAGCTTCATAAAGAGTCTCGGGATAGAGATTCTATGGTGGGAGAACGAGCACACCCAGCTGGCGAGGATAAGCCAGCTGCTGAACAAGACCAATCAGTTCAATCTCACCACGAAGAGATATACCCAGGCCGAGGTGGAGAAGATGATGCGCGAGCATACGGTCCTCTCCTTCAGAGTCAAAGACCGTTTCGGAGATATGGGTATAGTAGGGGTGATGATTCTCAAAGATTGCTTCATCGATACCTTCCTTCTGAGCTGTCGTGTTCTCGGACGGGGTATAGAGGAGAGGATAATGGATGTGGCCATAGAGCGCTGCGGTACTTCGCTCAGGGCTCTCTATATCCCATCGCAGAAAAATTCCCAGGTGGAGAATCTCTATGAGAGGCTTGGTTTCGAGCTTCTCTCCGTAGGTGAGGATGGCTCCAAAGAGTACAGATTCGTATCGAAAAAGGCAAATAGAGACTATATGAGCTTGAAGGAGGGTGAGTAGTATGAGAGAGAGGGTCCAAAAGATAGTCTACGAAGCGATAGAGGAGCTCAACGAAGAGCTTGGAAGCGACGAACTGCGGGAAGCGAAGGAGGATACGGCGCTCTTCGAGGCTCTGGATTCGATGGCGGTGCTCGATTTCATTCTCGCAGTGGAGGAGAAGCTGGAGGAGAGTTTCTCCAAATATGTGCAGATAGCCGACGAGAGGAGTATGGATGCGAGTCGGACACCTTTTGCGACGGTGGGGAGTGCCATAGAGTATATCTGCGAAAGGGTGCGAAATGGCTAAGCTCTCCTTCGACGATATATCCATAAAGGCGGTAGTGACGACTGCCGGAGACAAAAAACTCAAGATAGAAGATGAGGCTTCCAAGTTCTCTTACGACGAGAAGAGTCTCAAAAGATTGAAGCGGAGCATGGGCTTCGAGAGCCGCTATGTCCTTTCGGACGATAGTGTCTGCACGAGCGACCTCTGCCTCGCTTCGGCGGAAAAGATCTTCGAGGGGCTCGATATCGGGCCCGAGAGTATCGACGCTCTGATAATGGTCACCCAGACACCCGACTACAGAGCACCGTCGAGCGCTATCATAATGCAGCATAGACTCGGACTCACGGAAGATACCATCGCCTACGATATAAATCTGGGCTGTAGCGGTTTCATAAACGGTCTCTTTACGGCCTACTCCATGATAAACTCCGGTCTGGGCAGGGTTTTGCTCTGTGTAGGTGATGTCGCCAGCCGTTTCGCCTATGAGAGAGACAGAAATCTCACCCCTCTTATGGGAGATGCCGGAAGTGCGGTTTTGATAGAGAGGGGAGGCGGCAGTAGAAGCTACTTTCTGCTACGAAGCGACGGAAGCGGATATCGACACCTCATAATACCCGACGGAGGGTGCAGAAGGCCTTTCTCCAAAGAGAGTCTCGAGCTCAGAGTCTCTCAGGACGGCTCCGTGCGCAGAGATATGGATATGTATATGAACGGGGCGGAGATTTTCAATTTCACCATAAAAGTGGTTCCCACAATGTTCGACGAACTGCTCGAATTCGCCGGTATGGGCAAAGAGGATATGGACTACTTCGTACTCCATCAGGCCAACAGATATATTCTGCGAAACATAGCCAAAAGGCTGGGAGTCTCCGAAGATAGACTCCCCATGGATACCGTCAGTATCTACGGGAATCAGAACTCCGCCTCGATTCCGGGTACGATAAACGCCTTTTTGTCGGATAGCTACTCCAACTCCTCTTTGCGAAGCATCTTCGCCGGTTTCGGTATCGGTCTGAGCTGGGGAGCCTGTATCGTCGATACGGAGTCTATCTTCGCCCCGGGCATATTTCACTACGAAAAGAAGGAGAGAGAATGAAACTGCAGGAGTTTCTCGAAGAGTTGCAGGATGTGATAGATACGGAGATGGAGCTCGAGCCCTCCACACCGCTCGAAGATATAGAGGAGTACGACTCCATAGCCGTTTTGAGTCTGATGAGCTTTTTCGATGAGCTGGGAGTCGATATCTCGGCTGGAGAGTTCGAAAAGTTCGAAAGGGTCTCCGATATAATCGAGAGAGTGGGAGATGTCGTCGATGGATAGGGTGGTGCTCGTCGGAGCGGGCGGAGGAGTGGGGAGAGCCTGTAGCGCTCTTTTGAGCCGAAAGTACGAAGTACTCGCTCTGCTTAGAGACGAGAGCAGGCTCGAGAGTCTGCCCGAGGGTGTCGAGCCTCTGATTTTCGATGTGGAGAGACTCGACGATATCGACGGCTTCATGAGAGAGCTCGCCGCAAGGTATGGGAAGCTCAAGGCGCTGGTATATTGTGCGGGTGTGCAGAATATCAAGCCCGTAAGAGTGCTCAAGGCGTCGGAGATGGAGAAGATTTTCAGAGTCAATCTCTACGCCCCCATACTCTTTGCCAGAGCGTTCGCGAAAAGGAGCGTACACTCTGCCGACAATCCCTCCATCGTCTTCATCACATCCATAGCCGCCTTCAGGCCGGAGAAGGGGATAGTGCCCTACAGTGCCTCCAAAGCGGCTTTGGAGAGTGCGGCGCGCGGGCTGGCACTGGAGTTGGCACCCATAAGAGTCAACTGTGTGGCTCCAGGTTTCCTCGAAACGGCCATGACGGAAGCCTATCCCGATATCTATAGCGAGAGTTTCAAAGAGGAGCTGCGCAGGAGTTCGCCTCTTGGCATATGCACTACAGAGCAGGTCTGCCGCAGTGTGGAGTTTCTGCTTTCCGAGAGTGCCGCCTGCACGACCGGAGAATCTCTCAAAGTCGATGGAGGAGCACTGCTGTGAAGATAGACCATATAGCTTTCGTCGTGGCTGATAGAGAGAGATATAGACGGGCTTTGCCTCCCAAGAGGGTGCTCAGGAGTCTCTACGACAGATTTCAGGGCGCTCAGCTCGAGCTTCTGGATGCCGGCAATGTATATATAGAGCTCATCGAGCCGAAGGTGGAGAGCTCCTTTACATGGAGATTCCTCGAAAAGGGCGGTGGATTTCACCACATATGCTACGAAGTATCGTCCGAGGATGAAGCTCGCTCCATCATACGGGAAAACAGGATGATAGAGGTTCTGGGGCCGGTATATGCCCCTTTGCTGGAGGGTACCGTACTATTCGCGAGGAGCCCCAATAGAGAGATGGTGGAGTATGTATGGCGAAGATAGCGATAGTGGGTGGAGGCGGATTGGCCGCCGAGGTTATAGAGGTGGCTCTGATGCTCGGACACGAAATAGTCGGAATATACGCTACGCGGAACAGTCTGAAGGAGTATGAGCATCTGGGCTATCTCGACGAGATGAAGAGCTCCATGAAGAGCTTCGATGCGGTACATATCGCCATCGGGGCGGTCAACAGAGAGGGAATCGCCAACCGACGGGGGGTGATAGATTTCCTCAAAAGACACGGCATACCGTCGATTTCCCTCGTATCGCCGAAAAACTGCATAAGCGAGAGTGTGGAGATAGGGGAGGGCGTCTATATCGGCCACGAGGTGCTGATATCGTGCAACAGCCGTATAGATGATTTCGTACTGATAAACCAGAGGGCCACAATAGGCCACGACTGCAGAGTGGAGGAGAATGTATCTATCGCCCCTCTGGTCTTCCTCGGAGGGAATGTCAGTGTGGGCAGAGACAGCATGATAGGTGTGGGCGCTATAGCGAGACAGGGGATAAGCATAGGCGAAAACTCCATAGTCGGTATGGGCTCTCTTCTCATCAGAAGCATAAAAGCGGGTTCGACGACACTACAGCTGCCCAGCAGAGTGCTGAAAAAGAGCGAGAAGATATAGAGAGTCCATAGAGGCAAACTGTTTCGTCGTGTTGGCATCTTTTTGGGTGCTATCTCTGTCCGAGACGGAGCTATGCAATGTGGTTCTAACGACATGGAACTTTTGTCCGTTTATCTCTCGTATATGCACTCCCATCTAAGGATATATCAGTTCGGATACTCCTCTGTCGGTTCGATCATTTGCTCTTTACCCTATAGACAACTGCATACATCAAAGGGATGTAGATGAGATTCAAAATGGTGGCCCAGGCGATACCGAAACCGAGAGAGACTGCCATGGGCTGGATTATCAAAGCCTGTCCGCTTGCGAAGAAGATGAGAGTTGTCAGCCCCAAAACGGTAGTGAGCGATGTCAGAAAGATGGGGCGCAGTCTCATTCCGGCCTTTTTCACCATATCGTCGTAATTGTTGGAAGTTCTTATCAAATCGAGCATTATCAAAGCGTCGTTGACTACCACTCCCGCAAGCCCCACTATCCCCATCATTCCCGGCATTGTCAGATTGATTCCCATCAGCTTCGCACCTATGAGAGCCCCTGGAATGGAGAGCGGTATGACGGTTATGGTTATGAGCGGTAAGCTTATAGAGTTGAACATCCATACCAGAGAGATGAAAATCAGAAAAAGGGCTATTATGGCGGCCTCTCCCATCTCCCTCTTGACCTGTCTGTTCTCTTTCTCCTCTCCCTTGACGATGACTTTGATTCCTCTCTTTGCTAGCTCATCGAGAAACGGTTCGATTCTCTGCATCACCTCCGAGGGAAGAATCTTCTCCTTCTGCGTTTTGGCCGTTACCGTCCTTATCTTCTCCCCATTCTCCTTATATAGCTTTAGAGTGCTCTTTTTGTAGATAAAATCGCATATATCGGTGAGTCCGACGACCATTTTCCCATCTGGGGTCGATATCGACAGATTCTTCAAGTCCACATCGTAATCTCTTCGGGGGTCCTCTATCCTGATTCTGAGCAGACCGCTCTGGCCGAAGGCTTTGGAGTATTCGGCATCGAGGAAGATACCCCTCAGACTCCGGATGATGTAGCCCTCGTCGAAACCGAGTCGCCTGCCGTATTCGTTTATCTTCAGTTTGAGCTCCGTCGGACCCTCTTTGGCGTTATCCTCTATATCTTCCACTCCATCTATAGAGGAGAGCCTCTTTTTAAGCTCGTACAAAGAGGAGAGCAGAGTCTCTTCCGGCGCACCGGCGAGGCTGATTTCGATATCGTGCCCCACTATGCCTGTCTGGGGTACGAAGCTGTTCAACTCTTCGAACAGCTTAGTACCGTTGTCCGCCTTCATATTTTTGAAAGGCAGGATACTCTTGCGGATATCCGAGAGTATCTCCTTCGCACTTCTTCGTCTTTGCATATCGCTGTCGTCATATTCGAGAGAGAGGTAGGGGTTTATATATCTGTCGAAGAAATTTTCGGGCTCTTTTTCATGCAGATTCACGAAGATATGGAAGAGGTTTTCACCGTTTTCAGCCTTTTGGTCCGCTGTGAATTTGAGCCCGACGATGGAGGTGACAGAGGCTACATCCCTGCTATCGACACTGGAGATCACCTTCTCCTCTACGAGTTTCATGAGCTTTTCCGTATCTTCGAGCCTGTTGTTTACATCCACTTTCCCGCTTATGTATATCTGGGTCGAGTCGAATGGGGGGAAGAGTTGAAATTTGCTGCTTTTGAGCATGACATAGGTACTTCCCGCTATACCCAGCACGAGAAGCAGAAGAGATATATCTTTGTAGTTGAGCAGGGTGCGCAAAAAAGAGGCATAGACTCGAGCCGCTCTATCCCAAAAGGGGCTTGGTATGTGCTGGTCTATCCGTCTGCCCAGACTGAAGAGCTCTTTGGCGTGCAGAGGCAGGAAGTAGAAGGCTTCGAAGAGAGAGCTTAGCAGCAGTATGGTAATCATGACGGGAAGGACCTTCATGAAGATACCCAGCTGACCGCTCATTATCAGTAGCGGCAAAAAGGCGAAAACGGTCGTCATGGTCGCCGTCAGGACTGCCGGAAACATCTCCGAAGCCCCATCTATCGCCGCCTGTCGGGGACTTTTCCCCATTTCGAGATGTCTATAGATGTTTTCGGCCACCACTATCGCTTCGTCCACCAGCATACCCAGAGCTATCAGGGCGCCGAGCATCGTCAGCATATTCATGCTGTATCCGAGTATCTGTGCACCAATGAGAGCGATGAAGAAGCTGGTGGGTATCCCCATTGCCACCACCGAAGCTATACGCCAGTTTACACTAAGAAAAAGGGCCATAAAGACGAGTATCAGCCCGAAGAAGATATTGGAGCTTACGAGATTGATCCTGTTTTTTATCCATACGGAGGTATCGGTATAGACTTCGAAGACCATCCCTGGATAGTCCTTCGAAAAGTCTCTGAGTATCTCTCTTATCTTCCTGCTCAGGGCTATGGCGTTGCCCTCTTTGGTCTTGGTAATATTCAGAGAGATATTCTGCCTGCCGTTGAAATGGGATATCTCCCTCGGAGTGGAGAGGGCGAAATCAACCTTCGCCACATCTCCTATGCGGATGCTCTTTCCTTCGACCGTTATGAGCGTATCGGCGAATTCTCTGGCGCTCTTCTCTCCGTTTATCGTGGAGAGATAGAACTCCCTGCCTTTGCTTTTGAAGGTGCCTGCGGGGAAGATGGAGCTAACGGTGGAGAGAGCATTGTAGAATCCGATTTTGGAGATGCCGTAGGCTTCGAGTCTGTCGGGGTCGAGCTCGATTTTTATCTCTTCGTCGGCATCTCCCCTTATATCTATGCTGTTGAGCGCCTCTATGCCCGAGAGTCTGCTCTTGAGCTTTTTGGCTGCTTCGAGCAGCTCTTTTTTGGGTTTGTCGGAGGATATGGCTATCAGAAGCAGAGGAAAGGTGTGCACGAGAATACGCGCTGTTGGTTCGTCCATATCCGAAGGCAGGTCCCTTCGTACATTGTCGAGGACATCCTTGACATCGCCCAATACCAGCTGTTGGTCCGCTCCGGGCTTTATATCGGCCTCTATGTAGAAAGAGCCGTTACTAACCACACTCTCGATATCGCTGAGATTCTCCACACTCTTGAGGTCGTCTTCTATCGTATGCACGGCCATCTTGTCGAGTATGTCCGCACTCGCTCCCGGGTAAGCCCCGCGAATGACTATCTTGTCGAGATCTGCCGGAGGAAATATCTCCTTGGGTATCTTGTGGTAGGCGAAAAGAGCCAGAATCGTTATCAGTAGGAAAAATATATGGTTGAGTCGGGGTCTATCCAGTGCGAAGGCGAGAAATCTATCGATCAAAAGGATTCTCCTTCACGGCCATTTTCACCCTTTTCGTCGTCGTCCACCGTGAAGATGGTATCTTCTATACGGCTTTTGTACTCCAGCTTCTCCACATTGATTCCAAGAAGTCTGTTCTCTTCTCTTAGTGCCGATACTTCCGATTCTATTTTGTTGATTTTCCTACTCTCATAGTAGATACGGTTGCTTATGTAGATTTTGATTATGGCGAGTATCAAAACGATAGACATGGCTATGAGCGCTATACCCATATCACTTATACCGAGACCGCTCTTTTGCTTTTCTCTCTTCATCGTCTTCTCTCTTCGTGGAATCTGAAAGAGCGCAGTTTGGCGCTCCTGCTTCTCGGATTGAGCCTGAGTTCTTCGGCTTTCGCCACAACCGGCTTTCTGCCCACGCTCCTGCCCAGAGAGTGCCCACCGCCGCATTCACATCTCATAGCTTCGGGCGGGCATATACAACTCTTCTCCCACTCTCTGAAACGATTTTTTACAAGTCTGTCTTCGAGAGAGTGGAAAGTTATCAGTGACACGAGGGCACCGGCCGGTCTGTATCTGTACAGGATATCAAGGAGTCTCTCTATCTCTCCCAACTCGTCGTTGACCTCTATCCTGATAGCCTGAAAGAGCAGAGTGGCGGGATGTATCTTTTTCGAGGAGGGGAGTACCTTTTTGGCTATTTCGGCCAATTCGGAAGCATCCTCTATCGCCTTTTTCGAGCGTATGGAGACTATCGCATCCGCCAGACTCCGTGCCCTTCGTATCTCTCCATACTCTCTGAAGATATCTTCGAGTCTTTGCCTGTCGTATCCGTTTACGACCTCGTAAGCGCTCAGGGGAGAGTTTCTGTCCATCCTCATATCGAGTCTTCCTCCGCTGAAGGAGAAACCGCGCTCCATCTTGTCCAGCTGGAGGGAAGATACGCCGAAATCGGCCAATATGCCTCTGATACGCTCTCCCCTTTCAGAGAGTATCTCGGGCAGAATATCCGAAAATCTCCCCTTGACTATCTCGGCTCTCTCGCCGTATGGCGCCAGCTGTTTGCGTGAAAAATCTACAGCTTCGTCATCTCTGTCTATACCAATTACGGATATGTCTGGGTACTTTTCGAGAATTTCCCGACTGTGACCGGCATAACCTACGGTACAGTCTATGACAATCCCCTCTTCGATATCGGCGAAACTCTCCAGCACTTCATCCAGCAATACCGGAATGTGCGGTCTCTCGTTTTCCTCTCTGGCCATCATCTTTTTCCTCTCTTTGAGCACGCAATGATACCAAAAATCGGATGGGTATATATCTATTAACATAGCTTGCAGTTAAGCTATGCTATTATGCAAAAAATGAATTTTCCGGGTAGGTACGAATGGAAGAGATAGATGTTAGATTCGGAATTGTCGAGTTGGCAGTGAAACTCGGTGATATGCAGACCATCTCCATACAGGTGGAAAAACTGAGAAATCTCAGTCTCGACGACAATCTCGATGAGATCATTACGCTTCTGGAAAACAGAAATTTCAGACAGGCCCTATTTTTGATGAAACACTATGCATCGACTCTCAAAGATGACTTTTTCGAAGAGAAGAGTACGGACTCTGCGGCTATCGAGGAGGAGAGAGATCTTGAGTATCCTGTACGCGAAAACCGCATAGATGGCGGAGAGAAGGTGCTGACACTCGACGATCTCTTGAAGATGTCGGACTATTCGATGCAAAGAGTGAAAGAGTATAGGGCTGCCGCCACGAATGAAAGCAGTGAGATCTTCGAAGAGGATTTGGTAGCGGCAGTGAGTGATGAAGGAGTCGAAAACGAGTTGGAAATAATAGAGGTAAGCGAGGGTGGTGAAAATTTGGCCGAAGAGTATATCTCTTCACTCTCGGCTGAATTGGAGCTCGAGGATACGGATAGAGTCGATGGGATTCGAGAAGAGAGTTTTATTGATATAAATGAAGAAGATGAGTCCATACAAAGTGTCGAATCAAACGATTTGGATGCCCAAAAAGAGTCGGATGAATCTTGTGAAGCGAACATCTACGAAGAGAGTCGAGAGGATGCGGATGAGAGAGAAGAGGAGGATGAAGATGTCGGCAAAGACGAACTCTATCCTCCCATCTCGTACATAGAGCAGAAGTACCGCAATATGTTTCATCAGTACGCACCGAAGGAAGAGAGCGATGTGCTTTGCGAAGGTGTGGAGGAGATACTCAGACAGATAGCCGAGACAGGTTACAGCGAAAGAGATATGGAGCGTTTTTTGCTCAGATACAGGGAGCACAAGGAGAGGGGAGACCTCGTCTGTAGTGCGCAGATACTTCTGGCCGCGGCGGCTACGGAATCGAAATTCGCACAGTTTCTCCTTGCAAGAGAGCTCTTTACCGGCGATATCATAGAGCAGAATCATGCAGAGGCCTTTACTCAGATAAATTCTCTCGCGGAAAAGGGCTTCGCCGAAGCCATATGCGATTTGGCACAATTTTATGAATATGGTATAGGTATAGGCAAAGATAGAAAGATGGCGCTTCTGCTCTACGAAGAGGCTCAGGAGATGGGTGTGGAGAGGGCAGCGAGACATGTGGAGCGTCTCAAGAAAGGTAGAGGTCTGCTCGGACTACTGAAGCTATAGTACGACGATGAAAAAGAAGAGAGCTTTTACCACCGTTTCAGTCGTCGTTCGTATCCTGCTTTGGCTGCTTATGCTCGTAGGCGGCTCCATTCTCGGGATATGGCTCGATTCGATGCTTCTTGGCGATATTCACCATAATCTCCTTTTTCATATATTTTCTTTTATAGTCGGAGTTTTTCTTGCGAGGCTGGCCTTTTGTGCGGCGGCTACGGGAGGGAGAGAACTCGCAAGCAGAGGTAGAAGCGAAAATCTGCCCAGACTCGAGACGGACAAGCTGGTTACGGAGGGTATATATTCTTATATGCGTCATCCCATGCTTATGGGGCTCTCTTTGCTGCCCTTGGCACTGGCTTTCATTATCGGTTCACCTTCGTTCATACTCGTTATCGCTCCTGTCGAAGCTCTCTTTATAGCTGTCATGGTGCTGACACTCGAAGAGATGGAGTGTAGAGCCAAATTCGGCAGAGAGTATGAAGAGTATGCCGAAAATGTACCCTCCGTCTGTTTCGATAGAGAGTGTCTCGAGATGCTTTTTTGTCTGAGAAAAAAGAGGAAGGGAGAGCGAGGAGGATATCTCGGCACTTAGCCCAACCAGCTCCTTACTGCAGTAGAGAAGTAGTAACTCCCCAGCCCCACCACGAGGCCCCAGAGTATGGACGCGAAAAAGTTAAGAAGGGTAAACTTCCTGATATCGTATCGGGAGAGCCCCATGACGATAGGGACGAGAGTCTTGACCCCATAAATATATTTCTGTATGAATACCACAAGCCAACCGAAGCGTCTCATCAGAAGATTGGTATAGGCTATCTTTCTACGATGTTTCCTGAAATAGCTCATGACCTCTTTTTTGTTGGTCTGCGAAAGATAGAAGAGAAAATTGTCTCCGATAAAGTTGCTTACGGTAGCCACAGCTATGGATGTATCTATATCCATTTTTCCCAAAGTGGAGAGTATTCCCGCCCCCGCGAGTGCAAGCATACCTCCACCGAAGGAGTAGAAGGCGAGTATGACATATCCGTATGTCGTAAGATTTTTGAGTATATCTTCCAATCATCGAGCCTTAATTGCCAAAGCTGTATTTGACTCCGAAGTTTCCGAGAATATAGTCTCCGCTATCCCCCGCATAGAGCCATTTGCCCTCTGCCATGAGAGAGAAGTCGCCCCTCATCTGATACTCGATTCCTCCTCCGAAAGTACCGAAGACTCCATCCTCCTCACCACCGCTCTCGTTGTCGAAGAATTGCGCTCCCACACCTATGAGGGCGTAGGGTGTGATGTCGCTTTCGTTGTCCGCATACCATAGGAGATTGCTTCCGAATCTATAGACGGAGGTCTCACCGTATCCGTTTACATAGTCGGTGGAGCCGCTATAGTCGAAGGAGAATTGAAGGGCTCCTATATCCCAGTTGCTGTATGTATCTCTATTGTAGTTGTATCGAAAGCCCATATTCCAATTGTCGTCGAGTTTGGAGTCGGAGCTGTTGAGGGCGAAACCGCCGACAGCTTCCAACGAGTGTGTGTAGAGTGCGTGTTCGGCCGCTTCGAGTGAAACCGCTGCACATAGAGCCATAAGCACCTTTTTCATTTTTTATCCTTCCGGCTTTTCTCTTGGATAGAATTTTTGAAGCACCGTTCCATCCGTCATACGGAAAAGTATAGCATAGGGAAGATTAATTTATAGTAATTAATATAGGATTAAAAATTCTTTATCGTTGCGAGGCTCTCCAATCCTCTGGAGAGTTTGAAGATATATCTCACTTTGTAATATATCCGCTCATAAGGCACAGGGCCGAAAAATCTGCTGTCGGTGGAGTTGTCTCTGAAATCTCCCATGAAAAAGTACATATGGGGAGAGAGTTTCACGAGAGGATAGTCTATCAACTCTTTGGGTCCATACACTCTGTCGTCGTGAACGATATTGTAAAAAGGCTCATAGGGATTTTTAAGCCAATACTCCCCGTCGATGATTACAGTCGGGATGGAGTATCTCGAAGCGTAGTCTCTGGTCTTGGCCGAATTGGACTCTATCTGCAGATAGAGGCTCTTGTTTTTCTGAAAAAGCGAATCTCCCGGAAGTGCGACGCATCTTTTGACATAGAGTCTGTGCTCTTGAGGGTGTCTGAAGGCGAGTATGTCTCCTCTGTGGATACCTTTTTCGTTGGAATATATATGTTTGTCTATATATATATGGAAAGAGGGTATATGGATTCCGGCGGAAAAGTTGTCCACCACGACTAGGTCTTTATCCACGAGTGTATAGTTCATACTGATTTCGGAGACTCTGTATATTCTCACAAAAGATGTGAGTAAGAGAATGAATAGGATTGTTGTCAGGAGTGTTTTGAATCTTTTTTTTATCATAAAAAATATCCGCTTTTGTTTTTGGAGTGTTTTTTATAGAATATTTTACTTGAAATCGATAATTTTCCTGCTATAATCATAGGCACAAAAATTTAGAAGGAGACAAAATGAAAAAAATTGCATTGACAATGATCTTCGCCGGTGCCACTCTTATGGCGGCAGATGGTGCAGCTCTCTACAAAGCGTGCGCAGGATGCCACGGTGCTCAGGGTGAAAAAGCCGCTCTCGGAAAATCTGCTAAAATCGGTGGTCTCGATGCCGCTACTGTTGTAAAAGATCTCGAAGGCTACAAGGCTGGTACACTCAACAAACATGGTATGGGTGGCGTTATGAAGGGTCAGGCTGCCAAACTGAGCGAAGAAGATATGAAAGCTGTAGCTGAGTATATCAGCAAACTCGGTAAGTAATTCTACTTCCTCTGCCGTCTTTGGACGGCATCTGTCACATCTACATCGTTCGTTTTAGAGAAACAATGGATTTTTCAAGCAAAATCGCCTTTCCAGATACACTGTTTATCCAAGATATAGACGGGGAGAAACTCATCTATAATATGCAGGAGAATAGCTATTTCGCTCTCAAAGCGATATCGAGAGAGATTTGGGAGTACCTATACGAGGGTAGAAGTCTCGAAGAGACGCTCAATATCCTACTCGAAAAGTATGATATAGATAGAGAAATCCTCGAGAGAGATATGGAGAGTTTCATTCACTCTCTCATAGATAGCCGTCTTCTCTCTCTCGAACCTTCAGAGCAACACTCCTGAATCAGCTTCTCCAGCCTATCGATTCTTTCGATCAGTTCGGCGATTAGACTGTCACTCTCCCTTTCATCCGTCACTCTCTTGCTCTCTTCGCCCTCGCTCTCCTGCTTCTCAGGAAGAAGAATCTTTACGACCTTTTTCCCGTTTTCCTCTCTCTCTATGCTTCGAAGCTCTCCGTTCCTGAGCCTTTTTACCGTCTGATATATGCTTATTCGTTCGAGTTTCGCATACTCTTTGATGCTTAGCTCCCTCATTTATTCTCCTGTATTGTCTCAATCTTGCTCTCTGCACCTTCAATCTCGTGATTTTTGCGAGATGCTCACTATAAGTTTTGCTAAAAAGATGTCTTCCAAAAAGATCTCTTACGAAGTAGAGGTACTCCTTTCGAGATCTCTCGAATGCTGCCTCCAGAGCATCTTCCGTTACGCTTGCGAGAATTTCTGGAGGCAATCCGTAATACCTGTATGTATTGTATCTGCTATTGTCGTGTCTTATCCTGTATGCACTGACCGTTTTGTCGGAGTATTTACCATAGTTGAGTGTGGCGTCGAGTTGGAGTTTCATGCCTCTCTCGAGGCGATTGTAGATAACTGCCGAGATATTTTTCATCTCCTCGCTTCTCCAAGTCTCCTTTTGAATGATGGATGCTATTATGAGATAACGCCTGAAACTCTCTGGATTGTACTCTCCAAGATATTTTAGGGCAAATTTTCTGAATATATCTTCGCTCTTTTGCGTCATATATGCCATAGCCGCTCTGGCATCGAGTCTGTATGGGAGTCTGTAGTAGCCCGCGACTATGCCCCCCTCTTTGTAGGGGGAATAGTATCGATACCATCTGTAGAGTCGGGCTTTGTCCAGATTCGCCTGAGTACAAAAGGTCTTGAAAAATATCTCCAGAGTGTCACCGCTATAGAAAACGACCCGTCTGGTCTTCTCCCTCTCGAGCTTTTGCAGACTTGCGAGAAATTCGTTTGCACTGCAGAAGCTATCGACTCTCACCCAGCCTTTTTTCGGCTTGGAGTATAGATATCGTAGAGCGATATAGTCGTAGCTATTCAGTGGTGCACCCTGACGAATCAGCGAGTTGACAATCTCCTCTTCGCTTTTGTCCGGGATGTAGTAGAGCCCTTTGAAGACCCTCTTTTCGAAAAAATAGGGATATATGTATGTATAGAGACTCGCTCTTGCGATCGATACTATCAATAAAAGATATAGAAGGAATTTTTTGATTACAGATCCCCCTTTTTATAGTATTGTCATTGAATACCGATATCTCGAGATATCGGTATGGTTTCCGAGTATCCTCAAAGTCGCCTTAGGGGTCATATCCCTTTCCTTGTTTTTGTGTAAGTATTGTGAGCAATCTCAAGCTTCATATCGATCTCTATTAGAGTATATATCTCGTGCTGTCTTCACTCTCTATGATATCCTCGAGTTTCTCCTCGACCAGTTTCAAATCCACGACCACACTTTTTCCGCTGTAGCTGTCCGCATCGAAGCTTATATCCTCGAGAATCCTCTCCATGACCGTATGGAGTCTTCGGGCCCCTATATCTTCACTCTTTTCGTTGGCTATAGTGGAGTATCTGGCTATGGCCCTCAGAGCTTCGTCTTCGAATATGAGTTTTACATCTTCGACCGCGAGGAGAGCCTCGTACTGCTTCACAAGAGAGTTTTTGGGCTCGGTGAGTATGCGGTAGAGGGCCTCTTCGTCGAGCGAATCGAGCTCTACCCTGAGTGGAAAACGCCCCTGAAGCTCCGGTATGAGGTCGCTCGGTTTACTCAGGTGGAAGGCCCCGGCGGCTATGAAGAGTATATGGTCGGTATCGACTGGACCTATCTTGGTATTTACGGTCGAGCCTTCCACTATGGGGAGCAGGTCTCTTTGTACACCCTCCTTGCTGGGGTCCTGTCTCTGTCCGCTGCCGGATGGAACGGCTATCTTGTCTATCTCGTCGAGAAAGACCACACCGCCCTCTTGTACCTTCTTCAGCGCCATCTCATTGAGTTTCTCCTCTTCGAGGAGCTCTTCGCTCGCCTCTATCGCCAAAATCTTGCGAGCCTCTTTTATCGATACCTCTCTCTTCTCCCTCTTGCCGAGTCCTCCGATAACCTTGATTATCGACTCCTGGACATTCATCATCTCCGGAGGCACATTTCCGCCCGTGCCCACATCTATACGCGGAGGAGGCATCTCCACCTCTATCTTCAGATGGTCGAGTTCACCGTTTTCGAGTCGTCTGCTCATTCTGGCGAAAGAGGCTTCGTAGTCTCTTTTCTTCTCTTCGCTGGCGCTATCGGGCAGAGGGGGAAGGAGCTTTTCGATAATCTTGTTCTCTACATATGCCTCTATCTTTTCCGCATTCTTCTCGTTCTCCTCCTCCCTTACCAGCTGTATGGCCGTAGTACTGAGGTCTCTGATTATCGACTCCACATCTCTTCCCACGAAGCCCACTTCGGTGAATTTACTCGCCTCGACCTTGATGAAGGGAAGTCTCATCATACGGGAGAGGCGTCTGGCGATTTCGGTTTTTCCCACGCCGGTACTACCTATCATCAGAATATTCTTGGGTGTTACATCTCTTTGCATTTCGTCGTCGAGTTGCATCCTCCGCCATCTGTTTCTAAGGGCGACGGCTATCGTCTTTTTGGCTTTGTTCTGTCCTACGACATATCGGTCGAGATACTCCACTATCTCCTTAGGTGTCATGTTTCTACTGTTTCTGTCCACTCTCAAAGCTCCAGTGTTTTGATATTGGTATTGGTATAGATACAGAGCTCACCGGCTATGCGCAGACTCTCCTTTACCAGTTCGAGAGCCTCCATATCGGCGTGTCTGTCGAGTGCTCGTGCGGCGGAGAGCGCGAAGTTGCCTCCGCTTCCTATCGCGGCTATCCTGGCATCTTCGGGCTCTACCACATCGCCGGTACCAGAGAGGATGAAGATATGTTCGCGGTTGAGTACCAGCATCATGGCTTCGAGTTGGCGCAGATGTTTGTCTCTGCGCCATGTTTTGGAAAACTCTATCACGGATTTGAGCAGATCACCTCTCTTTTCGTTGAGGATACCTTCGAACATATCGAAGAGGTTGAAGGCATCTGCCGTCGAGCCGGCGAATCCGGCGAGTATCTTTCCATCGTAGAGTGTACGGATCTTGGTTGCATTGCCTTTGAGTACGGTATTGCCGAAGGTCACCTGTCCGTCACCTCCGATTACCGCTCTTTTCCCGTCTCTATAGGCAAGTATGGTAGTGGCTTCGAACATTCCCTCTCCCTACTTCTGCACTGCCACTACATTTACCTTCAAAGAGGCGTGTATGCCGTGTCCGAGTTTGGAATCTATGCTGTGAAGCCCCTCTGTCTTTATCGCTTTTTTCAGCTCTATATGTTTTTTGTCGAGGTCGATTCCCAGCTGCTCCTTTATCGCTTTGGAGATATCGGCATTGCTGACCGAGCCTCTTATACCTATGGGGGCCGCCAGCTTCTCTACGACTATCTCGGCCGCTTCGAGTCTCTTCTTCTCCTCCGTCAGGCGGGCTATCTCCTCAGCCTCCTTTTTTGCTCTTTCGGCCTCTTCCTCTCTCCAGGCCTCCACCACTTCGGGTGTAGCTATTTTGGCCAGCCCCTTGGCCACGAGGAAATTGCGTCCATAACCATCTTTGACCTCTTTTATCTCTCCCGCTTTTCCTACATTTTTCACATCTTTGATCAATAGAACTTTCATATTTCATCTCCTTTTTTATCTTCGTTTAGTGCTTGCGGTCTCTATTCTATCCAAAAAAGGATAGCTCTTTTCTACTCCCACTCTATCGTGGCGGGCGGTTTGGAGCTGATATCGTAAACGACTCTGTTGATACCGTCTATTTCGTTTATGATGCGCCGGCTGATATTCTCGAGTACATCGTGGGGTATATGAGCGAAGGTGGCCGTCATACCATCCACCGACTCCACCATCCTGACACAGACGGTATTGTCGTAGGTACGGTTGTCTCCCATCACGCCCACACTTCTGACATTGAGCAGTACGGTAAAGGCCTGCCACACCTTGTCGTAATAGCCGCTGGCCCTGAGCTCCTCCTGCATGATTTCGTCACTCTCTCTGAGGAGTTCGAGAGCCTCTTCGTTGACCTCTCCCATCACTCTGATAGCGAGACCGGGTCCGGGGAAGGGGTGTCTGCCCAGCATATATTTGGGAAGTCCGAGCTCCAGCCCGAGCTTTCTGACTTCGTCCTTGAATATCTCTCTGAGAGGTTCGACCAGCTCGAAACTCATCCAATCGGGCAATCCGCCTACATTGTGGTGCGATTTGATGGTCTTGGAGGGGCCTTTGACGCTGACGGACTCGATGACATCCGTATAGAGAGTCCCCTGTGCGAGGAAGCTCACCTCGTCTGCATGTTTTTTGGCTTCGGCGTCGAAAACCTCTATGAAGGTCTCTCCTATGATTTTTCTCTTGCGCTCGGGGTCGGTCACCCCCTCCAGTTTGCCCAGAAACTCACGGCTTGCATCGACCGTTATTAGATCGATTCCAAGCCCTTTGAACATATCTTCTACCTGCTTCGCCTCGTTTTTGCGAAGCAGACCCGTATCGACGAAGACGGCTATGAGATTATCCCCTATGGCTTCGTGCAGGAGGGCCGCCACTACCGAACTGTCCACACCTCCGCTCACTCCGCAGAGCACCTTCTTCTCTCCCACCTGTTTTCGTATCTCCTCTATCTTCTCTTTGGCGAAAGAGCCCATATTCCATGTGCTGTCGCATCCGCAGATATATTTCGCGAAATCCTTCAGCATCTTGGTACCGTACTGGCTGTGGTGCACTTCGGGATGAAACTGGAAAGCGTATATATTTCTCTCTTCGTCGGCTATGGCGGCATAGGGTGAGTTGTCGCTCGTGGCTATGGCATGGAAACCTTCGGGGAGTCTCTCCACTCTGTCTCCGTGGCTCATCCAGACTACGCTCTTGTCGGGGATATCTCTGAAGATGGGGCTATCCTCCCGGAGAATATGGAGTTTGGCCTTGCCATACTCGTGGTGGTCGGCAGGTATCACCTCTCCGCCGAAGTGCTGCGATATGAGCTGCATACCGTAGCATATCCCCAGAATGGGCAATCCCAACTCCCAGATACCTTCGTCGGGATGGTAGGCTCCCTCGGCATATACCGAAGCGGGACCGCCGGATAGGATTATCCCTTTCGGTTTGCGGGCCTTTATCGCCTCTATATCTTCTCTGTAGGGTACGACTTCCGTATATACTCCGCTCTCTCTGAGCTTTCTGGCTATCAACTGCGTATATTGGGAACCAAAATCCAATACTACTATGGGCACTTCTTTCATCGGTATCCTTCCTGCTTGCTTGAATGGTGCCATTTTACCAGATATTGTGTTTGTATTCGAAATATGGGTAAATAAACCTTTTTTTACTATATCTGACTAAAATAGCGTCAAGATTAGCAATGGAGCACTTATGTCAATTTTGAAATATGAAAACCTGAAATCGCTTATGTTCAGACTCGAGCCGGAAAATGCACACAGTGTGGCGGGGGTGGCGCTCAAGACTCTCCCCCTCGTCAAACCTCTGTATAGAAAGATGATGGATGAGTTTTTCATAGACGAGCCCATTTTGCACCAGGAGATTTTCGGCAGGCTTTTCAGAAATCCCGTAGGGCTTGGAGCGGGTTTCGACAAAAACGGTGAGTATATAGAGGCCATGCCGGCCCTCGGCTTCGGTTATACCGAGATAGGTACGGTCACGCCCCGCCCTCAGCCGGGCAATCCCAAGCCAAGACTTTTCAGACTCGTACGGGAGCGCTCCATACAGAATGCGATGGGTTTCAACAACAAAGGGAGCTATGAGATGATAAAGCGTCTCAAGAAGCTTGGCCTCTTCGACTATCCCATAGGGATAAATATAGGCAAAAACAAAACGACACCGGAGAGGGAGGCGCTCAAAGACTACGAAACTCTCTTTAGAGCATTCAAAGATTATGGAAGCTATATAGTGATAAACATATCCTCTCCCAATACTCCGGGTCTGAGAGATTTGCAGAATGAGAGTTTCATCAAGGAGATATTCGCCATAGGCAACTCTATAAGCGATAGAGCGATTCTGCTGAAGATTGCTCCCGACATGGAGGCCGATACGGCCATAGCCCTGTGCAAAACGGCCGTAGATGCCGGTGCCGCCGGAATAATAGCCACCAACACCACGACCGACTATTCTCTCAGTAGAGAAGCCAGAGATTTTGGAGGTATAAGCGGAGAGCTTCTCAAAGAGAAGTCCTATACGCTCTTCAGAGCCGTAGCGAAGGAGCTATACGGCAAAACTTTGCTGATTTCCGTCGGCGGTATCGACGGTCCCGACGAGGCCTACAGGAGGATAAAGGCGGGTGCGAGTCTGATACAGGTCTTTTCGATGCTCATCTACGAAGGTCCCTCTCTCATACGGGATATAAATCTGGGATTGATAAAGAGGCTCAAGGCCGACGGATACTCCAATATCTCCGAAGCGGTCGGAGCCGACTGGAGATAGGCCCATCGCCTACTCCTCTCTTCCCGATGGTGGAGACTCTTTCATTATTTCGAACCAGTCTCTGTCGAAATGTCTGTGAATGAAAGCTTTTTTGTGCGGAAGCAGGCAGGCGGAGCAGTCGAGGTGTATTACATCGTCGTGCTCTATGAAAGAGCTCTTTACGGCATCGATGGAGCATAGACTCCTGAGCTCTTTTCCATCCCTCTTCTCTATCGCTGCATCGTCGAATCTGAAATAGGGGCAGGCGCAGAGATAGCAGTTGAGATTCTCGATGTCGTGGCACTTCTTCCCATCTCTGTATAGCGGGCAGAAGTCGGGTTCATTCTCGAGCATATTGTCATAGAGGAAATACTCCAAGACTTCACTCTCGTCGAGCCCTTCGAGTTTGCGCATGATTTCGGCATGTTTCTTCCCATGCCTGAGATACCATTGCATATATCCCATCTTTTTCCTTTTCGTACGGAGTCAGTAGTTGTCGTATTTCCCGGCCTCTATATCGGAGGCTATTTTGTCGAGTCCCTCCTGTATGATGGCGAGCAGTCTCCTCGCCACCTTTGCATCGTCGGCTTCGGGTATATCCCAGTCGCTTATCTTCATATTGGCCTTGAAGAGCATCTCGAGCTCTTTGTATATCTCTTCTCTTCTGCTTTCGAGTTCTTTTTCCACTATATCCATCACTCTTCTCCTTTTGCATTCTTGCAACGATATTGTATCGTCAAATCCCAAACGCTCTTTGGCCGCTTGTGATTTCCCGTTTCTAAATAAGGGTATAATTAGCTTTCGCAAGAAGTTCTACAGATAGTGGAGTGAGATGAAAAAGACGATAAAGTATTTCCTGCCGTACCTGAAAAACTATAAAAAAGAGCTCTTTTTGGCTCTTGTTGGAATGATTGCCGTAGCTTTTGCGTCCGCTGCCAGTGCTCATCTTATGAAACCAACTCTCGATGAGATGTTCATAAAGAAGGATAGCGCCATGCTGGCCGTCATCCCCGTCGCCATTATTATTCTCTTTACCATCAAGGCTGTAGGCAATTTCGTCCAGGGCTATTTTATGGTCTATGTGGGAGAAGATATAGTGAGAGAGCTGAGGGATCGCATGGTACTGCATCTGATGCACCAAGATATGACCTATCTGCAGAAGATGAGAAGCGGAGAGCTCATAAGCAGGGTAATATCGGATATTACACGGATAAGAAGCTTCATCTCATCGATTCTGCCCAGACTCGCCACCAATATCATAACCGTCGTGGCGCTGACTGGATATGTCCTCTATCTAAACTTCCATCTTGCCGTATATTTCTTCTTCGTCATCCCTCTGCTGGCACTGCCCATAGCCTATCTCTCGCGCAAGATGAAGCGCTATTCCCACCGTTCACAGGAGAGCAATTCGGATATGACATCGAGGCTTTCGGAGATTTTCAACAATATAGAGGTGATAAAATCCAACTTCTCCCACGACTACGAGATAGAGCGTTTCAGAAAAGAGAGCGCCAAGGTCTTTCGCTTCCTGATGAAGCAGAATCGTGTCTCCATGATGGCCAGCCCGGCGGCGGAAATCATCGGTTCTTTCGCTCTGGCGTTGGTCATCTATAGCGGAGGCAGCGAGGTACTCGAAGGGAGGATGAGCGTCGGGGAGTTTTTCGCTTTTATGGCGGCACTTGCCATGCTCTACGGCCCTATCAAGATTCTATCCCGTATCCATACCAAGATTCAGGATGCCGTGGCCGCTTTCGAGAGGATAGAGAGCGTACTCTCGAGGGAGATAGAGAGCAAAGAGGGCGAGCTGGAGATGGCTCCCGGCGGAGTAGAGAGGATAGTTTTCGAAAATGTCTCTCTCTCGTACGGCAGCAAGAGGGCTCTGCAGGATATATCGATAGATGCCTGCAGAGGGAGGGTCTACGCTCTCGTAGGCGACAGCGGAGCCGGCAAAAGCAGTCTTACCAGTCTGCTTGTACGCTTCTACGACCCCGACGGTGGCACCATCAGGATAAACGGCAAGCCTATCGAAGAGTATCGTCTCTCCAGTGTGCTGGAGAGTATGGCTTTCGTCACTCAGCGAATCTTCATCTTCAACGATACGGTGGCCGCCAATGTCGCCTACGGCAAAGAGTGTGACAGACAGAGGGTCATGGAGGCGCTCGAAAAGGCGCACGCGCTGGATTTCGTGCAGAGTCTGCCCGATGGGATAGATACTAATCTCGACGAGTTCGGAGCCAACCTGAGCGGAGGGCAGAGACAGCGTATTGCTCTTGCGAGAGCTCTATACAAAAATCCGTCGGTACTGATACTCGACGAAGCCACCAGCGCTCTGGACAACAAAAGCGAAGAGGCGATAAAGAGGGCACTCGAAGAGATAAAATCTCAGATGACAACCTTCATCGTCGCCCATCGACTCAGTACGGTGGAGAGCGCCGACGAGATTCTCGTTTTCAGAGAGGGGAGAATCGTAGAGAGAGGTAGCTACGATGAGCTTCTGCGAAACGGCGAAGAGTTCAGAAGGCTCGCCAGAGCGGAGAGAGAGTAGAGAAAATGAGGATAGATATAACCAAAACATGGCTACCCGATAGAAAGAAATTCGACACTTATGTCGATATCATATACAAAAATGGCTGGGTAACCAACAATGGACCTCTCGTAAGAGAGTTGGAGGAGAGACTTTCCGACTATCTTGGGGTGGAGGATGTGATTCTGACCTCCAGCGGTACTGCGGCACTGGAGACTGCATATAGAGCACTCGGACTCAGAGATTTCGCCGTGACCACTCCGTTTAGTTTCGTCGCCACCACAAGCTCTCTTGTTGCCAACGGAATCAAACCGATATTCGCCGATATCGATCCCGAGACTCTTACGATAGATCCCGAGCAGATAGAGAAACAGATTACCGCACACACCACCGCCATAGTGCCGGTGCATGTCTTCGGTAACGCTTGTGAGATAGATGCCATAGAGAGTATCGCACGCAGACACTCTCTCAAAGTGATCTACGATGCCGCCCACGCCTTCGGAGTCGAATTCAGAGGCGAGAGTATTCTAAAAAGGGGCGATATTTCGGTTCTCAGTTTTCACGCTACGAAACTCTTTCATACGATAGAGGGGGGTGCTTTGATAGTGAACGACAAAAGAGTCGTGCAAAAGAGCCGCTATCTGATAAATTTCGGCATCGAGGGTCCCGAATCGATACCATCACTGGGCACGAACGCCAAAATGAACGAATTCGAAGCAGCTATGGGCCTGTGTGTACTCGATGATATGGATACTATACTGCAAAGGAGGGAAGAGGTCTACAGGCGCTATGAAAAAGCCTTGAGCTCCATACTCCCCACACAGAAAAGAAAGAGTGATTCGAGCATGAATTTCGCCTACTATCCGGTAATTTTCGAAAGCGAAGAGACTCTCAAGAGAGTGCAAAGAGCCCTGAATGAAAAGAGTATCTACCCCAGAAGATACTTCTACCCCTCTCTGGACTCTCTTTCCTATATCGAACCGAAACAGTACTGTCCTCTCTCCAGAGATATATCATGCAGAATATTGACCCTGCCGATATCACCCTATCTCTCCGAAGATATGCAGAAAGGGATTACAAAATGTATAATTGAAAAATTAAGGTAAACAATGAAAAAAATAGCAATAATGCAAGCATACTTTTCCACATTTTGGATATCGGTAATTGCACAAAAGCGGTGATCCTTCGTGATATCTCTGCTTATTATATTATCCTTCAATTTCGTGATTCGAGACTTATAGAATTAGAGAGTATAAGTATATGTCTGCTATAGTTTAAATTCTAATAAATGTTCACAAGGAGAAAAAATGAAACTTGGAATTATGCAACCTTATATATTTCCGTATATAGGTTACTTTCAGCTAATAAAACTTGTGGATAAATTTGTCATTCATGATGATGTTCAGTGGATCAAGGGTGGCTGGATTAACAGAAATAGAATTCTTATTAATGGAGAAGCACAATACTTCACCATACCAATACGAAAAGGCTCAAATTACCTCAATATAAACCAAAGAGAAATTTCACCAAATTTCAATGCTCATAAAAAGAAAATTCTGCGTCAGATTGAGTCGGCATATAAAAAAGCACCCTATTTTGAGGAGGTATTTTCACTCACGAAAAGAGTATTTTCAAATAAAGAAACGAACATCTCTAAATTTAATGTCAATGCGCTTCTTGAATGTTGCGATTACCTTTCCATTGATACCCCGGTTGTTTTTTCATCGGACTTAAATAAGAATAATGATTTGACAGGACAAGATAGGGTGATTAATATCAATATTGTATTAGGGAGTACTAACTATATCAATCCCATTGGAGGAGGAATGTCGCTTTATAGCAAAAAAAATTTTTCTGACAACGGTATAGTTCTTAATTTTCTTAAAACTCGCAATGTTACATACAGACAATACAAAAATAACGATTTTGTTCCCTTTCTGTCGATTATTGATGTAATGATGTTTAATTCCAGAGAAGAAATTTCAAGTCTATTAGGAGAGTATGATTTAATATGAGAGACTTTTTAGTACACTGGCAGTTATTCGAAAGTGTCTATCTTTTTGTAATATTCGATGAAGTAAACTACGAAAAAGATTTTATCAATAGAATTATATATTCTTGAATGGTAA
>CAJXJF010000015.1 GCA_913054475.1 uncultured Nitratifractor sp. | reverse complement strand
GATTCTGAAAGCCTCTTCGAGGTCGAGGGTGCCTTCGTAGAAGGCTTTGCCCACTATGGTACCGTATATCCCGGCATCCATCAATCTTCTTATATCGTCGATATCCTTCAGGCCCCCGCTGGCTATGGTGGGTATCGCGCTCGCCCTAGCTATACTTTCGGTGAACTCTATATTGACACCGCTGAGCATACCGTCTCTTCCCACATCGGTACAGATGATGGCTTCGACTCCGGCATCGGCGAACTCTCTGGCGAGGTCCACGGCTCTCATCTGGCTCACCTGGGCCCATCCCTCCACGGCGACCATACCGTCGATGGCGTCGATTCCCACGACTATGGGATATTTTGCCGCCATCTCCTTTACGAAAGAGGGGTTTTTGACCGCTACCGAACCGAGTATCAGGCGATCGACTCCGAGTTCGAGATACATCTTTATCGTCTCCTCGTCTCTTATCCCGCCTCCAAGTTCGAGTTTGAGTCTGCAGTTTCGACGAATCATGCGAATCTGCTCCAGATTTTTGGGCTCTCCCGCGAAAGCTCCGTTGAGATCGACGAGGTGCAGCCACTCGCTTCCGAGCTCCTCGAAATGTTTCGCCACCTGCCAGGGCTCGTCGCTGTATATCTTCGCGGAGTCCATCAGACCCTTGCTCAATCTGACCGCTTTGCCATCTTTCAAATCTATAGCCGGCAGTATAACCATGCTTCTCTCCTTGCTGTGTGGATAGTATCGTCTCTATCAGAGTCTCGAAAAGTTCTCTATGATTTTCAATCCGTTGTCATGACTCTTTTCGGGGTGGGGCTGAAAGCCGTAGATATTCCCTGCGCATACGGCGGATACGAATTCGTATCCGTAATATGTCTTGCCCAGTACATAGCTCTCTTCGGTGACTACATGATAGGAGTGTACGAAATAGAGATAGAACTCTTCGGGCAGGCCTTCGGTAAGCGGGGTCTCTCTCTTTACGAAAAGTTCGTTCCAGCCCATATGGGGTACTTTCAGAGAGTGGTCGAAACTCTTCTCGTCGAATCTGACGACTCTTCCCGGGACGAGCCCCAGCCCGGGAGTATTCCCGAACTCTTCGCTCTCGTCGAAGAGCAGCTGCATCCCGAGGCAGGTGCCCATAAGCGCTTTGCCGCTTCGCGCGAACTCCAATATCGCCTCTTTCATTCCGGAGCTTTCGAGATGCTCCATCGCATCCGGAAAGGCGCCGACACCCGGAAGAAGTATTCTCTCATAGCTTTTCACTTTTTCGGGATCGCCCTCTATCGCCGCTTTCGCTCCGACTTTGGCGAAGGCGTTGAGGACGGAGCCGAGGTTCCCCATTCTGTAATCGATTATGGCGGTCAATTCATATCCTTTTCGAAGCTATCGCCGTAATTATATCCCATTTACCGCTCATAGAGCCTTCAGGAGCGCCCTTTCGGCAGGGGAGGGAAACCTCCCCCTTTCGCTCCCAGAGAGTGTGCAAGTGTGCGGAGGATATTTCGATATACTACGGCAATACAAGCCGGAGCGAGGCGATCGCATATAGAATATCGGAGGTCAGATGAAGAGATATTCCTTTCTTCCTCTTTTTATATATATCCTGCTTCTCTACGCCGCAAATGCGGAGCGAATCACCATAGCGGTTTCCGCGAACATGGGGAGTGTCATCTCCGCATTGAACGAAAAGTTTTGCAGCAGATATCCCGATATAGAGGTTCGTACCGTTCTAGGCAGCAGCGGAAAACTGACGGCGCAGATAGAGAAGGGGGCACCCTACGGACTCTTCCTCTCCGCCGACAGGGCCTACCCCGAAACTCTTTTGAAAAAGAGAGTGGCCATAGGCGAAATAAAGATATATGCGAAGGGGGCGATAGTCCTCTTCTCCGCCGGCAAGGTCGATCTTTCGAAGGGTATGGAGCTTTTGGAAGAGGGCTCCATAGAGAGAGTCGTAATCCCCGATCCGGCCACGGCTCCATATGGTCGCGCGGCACTCGAGGCGCTTGAGAAGGCGGGTCTCTACGAGAAGGTGGCCTCCAAACTGCTATATGCCCAGAGTGTCTCCCAGTCTGCCGTCTATGTGACGAAGGCGGCCGATATCGGGATAGTGGCAAAGTCGATACTCTTCTCGGCCCAGATGAGAAGATTCAAAAAGGGGAGAGACTGGGTAGATATAGACCCCTCGCTCTATACTCCCATAGAGCAGGGTGCCGTACTTCTGAAGAGGAGTCTCGGTGTGGAGGCTTATGCGAAGTATTACGATTTTCTCTCCTCCCCGCAGGCCCGTTCGCTCCTCGAAAAGTATGGCTATATCCTGCCGCGGAAGGAGAAGAGGTGAGCGCTATGCGGCTTTGCGCAGGCCTGTCGCCTGAAGAGGCGGATGCAAGAGGGGGGAGAGCATAAGTGTTCGCCGGGATAGACTGGACACCGTTTCGTCTCTCGTTCGAGCTGGCCTCCGTCACTACGCTCATTCTCTTCTTCCTCTCTCTGCCTGTGGCGTGGTGGCTCAGCAGGACCCAAAGAGCGATAAAGCCCTTCGTGGAGGCGCTCGTATCCATGCCCATAGTCCTCCCCCCTTCGGTTCTCGGTTTCTATATACTGTGGGGATTTTCCCACGATTCGCCCCTAGGGAGGCTGCTTGAAAACTATTTCGATATGAAGCTGCTATTCAGCTTCGAAGGGCTCGTAGCCGCGAGCGTAATCTACTCCTTCCCCTTCATGGTACAGCCCATGCAGAGCGGTTTCGAAAGTCTGGGCAGAAGTATGATAGAGGCCTCCTATCTCGCCGGCAAAAACACTCTGCAGACACTCTTTTATGTCGCGCTTCCAAATATAAAGCCCTCCTTGATAACGGCGACGGTAATCACCTTCGCCCATACCGTGGGAGAGTTCGGTGTCGTGTTGATGGTGGGAGGCTCCATCCCGGGAGAGACGAAGGTGGCTTCGGTGGCCATATACGAACTGGTCGAGACGATGGACTATACGACGGCGCACATCTACAGCGGGGTGATGGTCCTGCTGAGTTTCGTCGTACTTCTGGGGGTATATGGCTTCAATCGCTCCAAAAGCAGGAAGATAAAGGGCTCGAGGGGATGATTCGGATAGATATAGACAAAAAGCTCTCCGCTGCGGGGGAAGAGGATATGCATCTGAGGGTGAATCTCGAGATAGAGAGAGGCAGCTTCGTTGCCCTTACGGGAGAGAGTGGCAGCGGCAAAACCACACTTCTGCGGGTGATAGCCGGTCTGGAGAGGGCGGAGGGGACTATCTTCGTAGGCGAAGAGAGATGGCTGGGGGAGGGCGGCGCTCTGCCTCCCGGCAAGCGCAGAATAGGCTTCGTCTTCCAGGACTACGCCCTCTTCGAAAATATGACGGTAGAACGAAACCTGCTCTTCGTCTCCCCCGACAGAGAGCTTGCGCGGGAGCTTCTGGAGATAGTTTCGATGAGCAGCTACGCATCCCGTTATCCGGCGACACTCAGCGGAGGGCAGAAACAGAGGGTGGCACTCTGCAGAGCGATGATGAGACGCCCCGAAATATTGCTACTCGACGAAGCCCTTTCGGCGCTCGACCCGGCTATGAGAAGCAGACTTCAGCACGATATTCTCAGACTGCACGAGAGATTTTCCACCACGACCATCATGGTGAGCCATGACCCGGGAGAGATCTATCGTCTCGCGGACAGAGTGGTGGAGCTCAAAGATGGAGTGGTGCTCAGAGATATCGACTCCCGCTTCGCTCTTTCGGAGAATATCGCAGCCGAAAGCTTCTTGTTGCGCGGAGAGTTGATAGAGCTCATAGAGGAGAACGGTGCCGCCATGGCCGTCGTTTCGGCCGGGCGCCAGTTGCTGAAGATAGCTCTCGAGGATGCAGATGCGGGGAGATTCGCGCAGGGGGAGATAGTCGAGCTGGAGTTCGATACCGGCTGTGCCAAAATCGTTCCCAAAGGAGAAGCATCCCAGCTTTGAGCTAAGAGCTCTTAACGACTTTTGGTTAGAATAACGGCAATTTTTCAATAAAGGTGAATATATGGGCTTGGCTCTGCTTGTCGAAATAGGGGTGGAGGAGCTGCCTGCCGTTCCTCTGCTTAGGATAGAGAAAAAGATAGAGAAGTCGTGGAGAGATATACTGCGCAAAAGGAGCTTCGAGAGCGATTTCGAATTTCTTTACACTCCGAGAAGACTTGTACTCAGGCACGATAGCATACCGGAAGTTCAGCCTGATATAAGACAAGAGCTTGTCGGTCCTCCGCTGGATATCGCACTCAAAGATGGCGAAGCTACAGCCGCCGGTATGGGTTTTGCGAAAAAGTGCGGAGTCGATTTCGAAGAGCTCGGCCGTATAGTCAAGGGAAATAGAGAGTGTCTTTACTACAAAAGAGAGATTCCGGGAAGGAGAATCGAAGAGCTTCTGCCAGAGATGGTAAAGGAGTGGATATCCTCTATGAATTTCGGGAAGATGATGAGATGGGGCGAGCGCGAAGAGGAGTTTATCCGTCCTGTGAGATGGCTTCAGCTGAGAGTGGGCGAGCTTTCGGTGGATATGGAGCTTTTCGGCATACGCTCGTGGACAAAGAGCTATCTTCATAGAATGGTCTCCTCCGAAGCGGTGGAGATAGAGAATATTTCCGATTACGAAAAGATACTCGAGGATGGAAAGGTGATACTCTCCCCCTCCGCAAGACGAGAGAGGATAGTCTCCCAGATAGCCGAGATAGAGTCCCAAACAGCTCTGAAGGTGGAGCTCGACGAAGAGCTTCTCTGTGAGATAACGGCCATCACCGAATATCCGACTGCGCTTATGGGCTCTTTCGACGAAGCGTTTCTGGAGCTTCCTCCAGAGGTGATAATAGTCTCTATGAAGGAGCATCAGCGATATTTCCCGGTATTCGATGCAGAGGGCGGATTGGCCCCCAGATTCGTAGTGGTCTCCAATGCCGTTACAGAGGACTTCTCCAAAGTGATTGCCGGTAACGAGAGGGTTTTGAGGCCGAGGCTCTCGGACGCGCTCTTCTTCTACAGAAACGATCTTCGAAGAGGACTGCACACCGATGGACTCGAAAAGATACAGTTCATAGATGGCCTAGGTACACTGGCGGACAAGATAGAGAGAGAGCGCAATATAGCGCTAAGGCTGACAGGTATCTATATGGATAGGCTGGAGGAGGAGAGCGGCAGAAGCGCTCTGGAGATAGAGAAGCTCATGGAGCGGGCCGTCACACTCGCCAAAGCGGACCTGCTCAGTGAAATGGTCTATGAGTTCACCGAGCTGCAGGGGCTTATGGGGTACTACTACGCCAAAGCTCTCGGAGAGGATCCGCTCATATACAACGCCATAGCCCAGCAGTACCGCCCCGAAGGTGAAAATGCGGAACTGCCGGAGAGTCTCTTTAGTAGTATTCTCGCACTCTCGATAAAGCTCGATACGCTCATGGGCCTCTTCAGCGTAGGTAAGATACCTACCGGTTCAAGAGATCCTTTCGCACTCAGAAGGGCGGTCAACGGTATAATCAGGATAGTGCTAAAGTACGATATTCCCTTCGAGATAGGAACGATACTCTCTCTCATGAGAGACCAGTACGACGAGTTCGATATCGAAATGGTGGAGAAATTCATAATCGAGAGGATATACAAATCTTTCGATGCCAACCCTTCGGTGATAAGTGCCGTACTCTCTTCGGGAGAGAGAGATATCAACGAGATAGCCAAAAAGGTCTCTTCACTCGATGATATCGTCACCACGGATAGCTTCCGGGAGATATTCACGACATTCAAAAGGGTGGCCAATATCTCATCGGATATGGATATCACGAAAGAGCTCCATATAGATGAGTCTCTCCTGAAAGAGGAGGAGGAGAAGAGACTCTATCTGGAGTTTCGCAAAATAGAGGATGAAGAGTATGCGGAGTACAAAGAGCGTCTGCAGAGACTCTTTTCTCTCAAAGATACTCTCGACGCCTTTTTCGACAATGTTCTCGTAAACAGTGAAGATGAAAAGCTCAGAAGAAACAGGCGCAATCTCGTGGCATCGATCTATAGAGCCTTCAGGGAGATAGCCGATATCAAGGAGATAAGCGCCTAAGCGCAAAGAGGATACTCCTTCTCCTCTTTGCAGAGCGAAAGCAAGATATCAATGAAACTGGTGGAAATTTTCTGGAGTAATAGCGGGGTATCTACCCTCTTTGAATTCGGCAACCGCCTCTTCGAGACTCTTCCTCTCCTCGCCGCAGTAGTAGAGCGCTATACCCAACTCCAAAGAGGCACGCACCGCTCCGGGACCGGCATGGGGAGTAAGTAGTACATCTACATTTCCAGCTCTTAGCTGCCGAAATATTGCAGCTCCTCCCGGATTTTCATTGACTATCACTTCGACTCTATTCTCTTCGTCGTCGTAGATACCAAAATACTTCGCCTTTCCAAGAACCTTCGTAATGGCGCTATCTTCCCTCTTCATCTTCAAAGGTGCCGCAAAAATCATCACTCCTCCTCATCTTGAAAATTGTCATCGACTATCTGGCAGATTATATGCCCTATCATTATATGCATCTCCTGGATTCTGGCGGTATCGTCGGAGGGCACGACGATATTCATATCGCATATTCCATTCATCGCTCCTCCCCCTTTGCCGCTGAGTCCCAGGATGGCACATCCCCTCTCTCTCGCGGACTCTATGGCCCGGATGACATTGGCACTGTTACCGCTCGTGGAGATGGCCACAAGAAGATCTCCCTCTCTCGCGATGGCTTCGAGCTGTCTCGAAAAGACTCTCTCGTAGCCATAATCGTTTCCGATGGCGGTCAGGGCGGAGGTGTCGGTCGTAAGAGCTATTCCCGGCAGGGCGCTTCTCTCTCTTTTGAACCTGCCGCTCAACTCCGCAGCTATATGCTGGGCATCCGCCGCACTTCCGCCGTTGCCACAGAGCATGACCTTTCCACCCCTTCGGATACACTCCAGCACCATCGAAGAGGCTCTCTCTATCTCCGGGATGAGCCTTTGCGCAAGCTTTTCGAAACACTCTCTATGAGAGAGTATCTCCCTCTCTACTCTCTTTCGCATCCTCTTTTCACCTAGAATATCATGCCATCTACCGGTGAGCTGGCCGTTGCGAAGGGTCTTTTGGGTATCCTGCCGGCAAGATAGCTCATCCTTCCGGCTTTGACCGCGTTTTTCATCGCCTCGGCCATAAGAACGGGGTTCTCCGCCTGGGCTATGGCTGTATTGCTAAGCACTCCGTCGGCCCCAAGCTCCATAGCCGAGGCGGCGTCGCTGGCACATCCTATACCGGCATCGACTATCACCGGTACGCTCACCGCCTCTTTTATGAAGACTACATTGAAACGGTTCTGTATGCCCAGCCCCGAACCTATGGGTGCGGCAAGAGGCATGACCGCATGGGCTCCCGCATCTTCGAGTCTTTTGGCCATGATGGGGTCATCGTTGGTATAGGCCATGATGGTGAAACCCTCTTTGGCGAGTACTTCACACGCTTCGAGAGTCTCTATCACATCTGGATAGAGAGTCTTGGCGGTATCGCCAATCACCTCGAGTTTGATCAGGTCTATTCCTGTCGCCTCCCTCGTGAGTCTAAAGAGAGTAATCGCCTCCTTCGCAGTGGTACATCCGGCGGAGTTGGGCAGAAACTTCACATCCGTATCCCTGAAGTAGTCCATCAGGTTCTCTTCGTCGGGATTGGTGATATTCACCCTTCTTACAGCCACCGTTATCATCTCGCTTCCACTGGCTATCGTGGCGTCTCTCGTAGTCTGAAAGTCGGGGTATTTGCCGCTTCCGACAATCAGTCTGCTCGAAAATTCGTATTTACCTATCTTCAATATATCGCTCATGACTCTCCTTTTGTTTAAATCTTTTCGGAATAATATCCTATAACTCTCCTATTGGCAAACTCCATACCCTGCACTCTCACTCCTTCATCGCCTTTATGAAGGTGCGGTATATCTCTTCGAGTTCGCAATCTTGCTTCTGCATAGTCTCGAGATCTCCACTCTTGAGGGTATGCTCGAGTACCGCTATGCGTTTGAGGAGATATTCGAAGAGCTCTCTGTCGATATCGGGCATGATATTGTGACTCAAAGGGGCTTTGTTGTCTATCCTTCTGGCCACTCTCGCCGGCACCCCCACCGCGGTACAGCCTGCGGGCACATCTTTGATGACGACCGAATTGGCCCCTATCTTGGCCTCGTCTCCGACCGTTATATTTCCCAATACCTTGGCGCCGGCCCCAATTATCACTCCATCTCCTATGGTGGGATGGCGTTTACCCTTGGAGAGACTCACTCCTCCCAGCGTCACCTGCTGATATATCAGCACATCGTTTCCTACCTCGGCAGTCTCGCCTATGACGATACCGGTAGCGTGATCTATAAATATTCTCTCTCCGAGTTTCGCGGCAGGATGAATATCCACAGTAGTAAGAAACTGAGCTATGGCAGAGATGATTCTCGAGGGCAAAATCCACCCTCTCGTATATAGTGCATGGCTTATTCTGTAGAAGAAGAGCGCCCACACCCCCGGATAGTTGAAGAGAAGCTCGAAAGGGGATTTCAGTGCAGGGTCGTTTCTTCCGACCGTTCTGAAATCTTCTCTTATGAGACGCAAAAGCTCTCTCATCACCTCTCCTCCCCGACCGTCTCTACCGTCTTGAGATAGCTGTTCTCGCTCAGATAGAGATAGAGTTTGCCAAGCAGCTCCTGCTTCTGTGCATCGTCTATGAGAGTCGAATCCTCGATATTTCGTTTCAAAATCTTGTCTATGGCTCCGGTATCGTAGTCGAGGTCTTCGAGTATATCCATAAGATTGCGAGCCTCTGTTATCTCTCCTATGTAGTAGTCGCCCTTTTCGTCGAAGAGAATGACCGCCTCGGTCGGGTGGGTGAAGAGATTGTGTCTCATTCCGAGAACCTCCTGATAGGCTCCGGTCAGAAAAAAGGCGAGAAAGTACTCCTCTCTCTCCACATCGATATCGTGCAGCAGCAGAGGAGATTGGGGGTCGAAGGCTATCTCTCCGTCACTGTCGCAGGTTATATCCCAGATACTCGCAGACCTGCTCGCCTTGCGCGAAAGCATGGAGATGGGCATCACGGGGAAATTCTGCCCCAATCCCCATAGATCCGGCAGAGACTGGAAGATCGAGAAGTTTACCAGATACTTCTCCTGTATCCTGTTTTGAAGCCTCTTGAGCTCTCCCGTATCTTCACTATCGAGCAGCTCTATCGCACGCTTGACTATGAGATTGACCAGAATTTCGGTATTGGAACGATCTTCGAGATCTATATAACCAAGATCGAAGAGGGTCAGCAGACTCTCCATATGGTCCAGGGCATCGTGCAGATACTCTCTCGCATTGACCCTCTTCATAGAGGAGTAGAGTTCGTAGAGCTCCTTCACGAGAGGCGGATTGCTCTCTTTGAGTCTGAGACTCTTTTCGCTGTACTCCTGACTGAAGAGTTCGAGAACGGGTGCAACCAGTACCGAATGACTCGCGGCCACATATCTCCCCGATTCCGTAAATATATCGGGTTCGTCCACCCCCTTGCTTCTGGATATCTCCTGCATCAGATATACGACATCGTTGGCGAACTCCTTTATCGAATAGTTTCTGTTGTCGTTGGGTCGGTGCTGGCTGTACTCCACCGCCAGTCCTCCTCCGATATTGATCGCCCCAAGGCCCTCGGCACCTCTGCGTTTGAGCTCGGCATAGATGTTGCCTGCCTCTCTGAGAGCCTTTTTCAGAGGGGCTATCTCACCCATCTGCGAGCCGATATGAAAATGTATCATAGAGAGTCTATGCATGAGATTTTCCCGCTTCAGCATCTCGTAGGCCTCCAGCAATTCGGTGGAGGTGAGCCCGAATTTGGAGCTGTAGCCTCCGCTCTTGGCCCATATACCTATACCAGAGCTGTGCAGTCGTATTCTCATACCGATACCGGGTGCGACAGGATTTTCACAGCCCTCGTTGAACTCCCTGTTGAGCTCTATGATTGTCTCGAGCTCGTTTATGCCTTCGATGGTCACGACAATGTTGTGCCCGCTCTTGGCCGCTATGAAGGCTAGAGATATCATCTCTCTGTCCTTGAATCCATTTACCGTTATCGGTGCCCCCATGGGAGTGAGAGCCATCGCTATGATCAGTTCGGCCTTGCTTCCAGCCTCCAGACCATAGTCGTAACCCTCGGATACTTCTATGACGGAGTGCACGAAGTTGGGATACTGGTTCACCTTGAGTGGAAAAACGGCATGGAAACGCCCCGAATATCCGAACTCCTCCCTCGCTCTTTCAAATTCCGAAAAGAGTGTCTCTATCTGCTTCTTCACCAGATGCGGAAATCGCAACAGCAGAGGACCTCTGTAGCCCATCTCTCTGATGTTTTTGCTTATCTCGAGTATCGACGGAGAGTTTCCGTGATTTATATTGACGGTATCGCCATCTATGCAAAAGTTCTCCTCTCCCCATATCGAGAGCCCGTAATCCATATTCATCACTCTTTTCACTCTCCGGTCATTATCGCATAGGGGCGTGAGAGTTTCTGCTCGAGAGCGTGCAGGCTCACCGCCCTCCCCTCTCTGACAAACTCACGACCCCCCAGAAAGACTATGATGGTGGGCACCGAAAAGACGCCGAATCTGGCCGAAATCTCCCTGTTTTCATGAGCATCGAGAAAAATTCTCTCCAGTAGAGGGAAACGCTCTTCAAACAGTCTCTCCACCTTTGGTTCGAGGGCATGACATACATTGCACTCCCTGCCCCTAAAGTATAGCAAGACCCCCTCTCTCTCCTCTATCGTCCTATCGATATCTTCTACTTTCACAATGCTCCTTTCTCTTTCTCAGATGATGAAGAGTGAACGAGACTCCACTCTCTCACTTCCGAGTACCAGTGCCAAATCGACGCCCCAGATAGATATAACACCTCAAGCTCTCATGAAGCAGAGCATAATCCTCTCTATTTCGGATAGAGGAGTATTCAGACATCCATACCTCCCTATCCTGTTCAGATAGGGGTATCTGCCGAGATTCCTCCGTACTTCGGCAAGCCTGCGGAAAAACTCCTCAATTCGCAAACGATATCCCTCTCATCCAATCTCCCTTCTCTCCATGAGAGATACATGAAAAACTCCCGAAGACGATTTGGAAATATTATAGCAGTCTTTGGATTACGACAGCAAAAGGGCTTCGACTATACGAGGCTCTCCTCTTCTCCTCACCGCCCCCTCCATTTGCGCACAAACTCCTCTATCTCATCCTCACCCATCTTCATTCGCGCCGCCTTGGCTATCGAAACGAAAGAATCGACCGCTTTTTCGAGCTCGTCGTTTACAATGACAAAATCATACTTTCCTATATCCTGTATCTCTCTCTCGGCACTCTCGATACGCCTTCTTATCGTCTCTTTATCGTCACTCGCCCTACTCTCGAGCCTCCTTTTCAATTCCGAAAGAGTCGGCGGTGTAATAAAGATCGATGTCACTATTCTCCCCAGACTCTTTCGGGCAATCCTATGCCCCTGCACATCGATATCGAAGATTACGAGCTTTCCATCTTTCAACGCTCTCCTTACAGGCTCGAGTGCCGTACCGTAGTAGTTTCCATGTACCAAGGCATACTCCAAAAATCCACCGGCTTCTATCTCTTTTTCGAAGCTCCCCTTATCGACAAAATAGTAATCCACCCCCTCTTGTTCACCCTCTCTCGGCTCCCTCGTGGTCGTAGAGATCGAAAAGTAGAACTCTCCTATGCAACATGACGCACTCCGAATAATCGTACTTTTCCCTGCACCACTGGGTCCCGAAACAATCAAAACAGCTCCGCTCATCCTTCCCCCTTCGGAAATTTCACACTTATCTCTATCTCCGCCCCCTCGAGCAGCTTACGCAATCTCTTCATCTTCACTCCATTTATCAGCTCGAGAAGCTCGTCGATATCTATTTTCATCCTTTTGTCACTCCTCTGGCTCCCGAACTCATCATCTCCACTCTCGTCCGTCATACTCTCGCCATCGAGGATCCTCCTAATCAAATCCACCTCCTGTTCATCGAGAACGGCTTTGCGCTTCATCTCCTCTCCTTCATCGAAAGTGCTTTCGCTCTTTTTGAGATGACTCTGCATACATTTCTCCAACTCTTCGGGAAGAAATGGCTTCGATATGGTTCTCACTTCGGCAATATCAGCGCTTGCAACGGCGGCAAAAAGAACGATTCGCTCTCTCATATCGCTCAAGCTCTCGATTATCCCCTCATAGCCGACGATACCATCATCGATACAAATCAAATCATAAGAGTCACAATCGATATCTGCCGTATCTCTTCGTATGTGAATCTGCACACCCGCTCTTTCGGCCGCTCTTTTCATAAATCCCGACACCACGGGGTTGCTGTTTATCAAAAGTATTTTCATCGCTTCAGCGCCTTTCATCTACACCCAACGGAGGGTTCGGAGTATGCCGAGAGTCTCGATTATATCCATATATCGCTTTGAGCGCTCGATATCTGGCGGCACTTGTCGGCAGACAGCTCCGACACTCCGAATAGAAGTCCGAAACGCCCTGTCTATCGAAACGGGCCTTTGTCATCCACAAGCGCGAATATCGAAATGTCCACCTTGCGCACCCCTCTGCTTATCTCCAGCCCCACCATGAAGAAGAATATCGCCATAAGAGCGTCGTTTACCCACAACAGGAGAGGTTTGGCTATCGTCAACGAACCTATACTCACAAGCACCGGAAGGTCCAAAAAGGCGTCGTAGTAGCTCTTTATCGCGGAGTTGGCGACTATCATCACAAGTAGAGTCATGAGCATCGACACTATACCGGTAGAGGATTCGTGCCTGAAGAAACTTTTCAACATCTCTTCAACTCCTCGAGATACTCTCTCACCCTCTCCTGCCCCAGTTTACGGGCATACTCCAGAGCGTTCATTCCATATTTGTCCACCGCTTCGGGGTCGGCACCCCTCTCGATGAGAAAACGAATCATCTCCATATCGTTGAAGCTCGCCGCCAGCATAAGAGGAGTCATGCCGCTCTTTCTGCGACTCTGTGTCAGGCTTATACCGTTTTCGGCGCAGAGCTCCACTATATCCATCCTTCTGAACTTGATGGCGATATCGAGAGCTCCCACACCCTCTCTCGTATATCTCTGCAGAGACATACCTGCATCTATGAGCAGCTTTATGGCTTCGAGACTCACATTTTTCATTATCACATAAAAGAGCAGGGGTATCTCGTCTGGCTCATCCATATCGTACTCTTCGCCTATGAGTAGATCGGAGTCGAGATCGATATCCCCTTCGGCGAGTATCTCTCTGATTTTCGGGAGGGTATCCATTTCGAGAGCCTCTATGAGCTCTCTCATGCGGGGATTCACGACTTACCGCCAAAAGGGTTCATTCCGCCCAGCATACCGAGGGCCTGACTCTTTTTGTTCTCCTCCACACTCTTGAGCAGTTCGTTTATCGTACTTATGAGAAGAATCTGCAAAGACTCCCTGTCTTGCATAAGCGATTCATCTATCGTGATATCCACTATCTCTCCCGCACCGGTGGCTTTGGCCTCTATCATTCCGCCTCCGCCTCTGGCCGTGATTACGGTGGACCTGCTCTTCTCTTCGATCTCTTTGGCCTTCTCCTGAAGCTCCTCCATCATCTTGCCCATATTTTTCAAATCGAGCCCTTCGAACATAGCCTCTCCTTTCTATTCCTGCGAACTACTCCAGCCCCTCGTAGGCCTGGGATATACCGTTTTTCTCATCCACTATCACAATCCTGGGTTTGAATTCATCGGCCTCTCTCTCATCCATCTGGGCATAGGCTATGATGATTATCTTGTCACCCACATGCACCTTTCGGGCTGCGGCGCCGTTGAGGCAGATATCTCTGCCTCCCCTTTCGCCCGGTATGATATAGGTGGAAAATCTCTCTCCGTTGTCGATATCCACTATATCCACCTTCTGCCCCACTCTCATACCCGCGGCATCGAGCAGGTCTCTGTCCACTGTGATGGAACCGACATAGTTGAGATTGGCATCGGTGACCGTAGCTCGATGAATTTTACTGTAGAGCATCGTAATCTGCATCTGCATCATCCTTCGTTTAAGAGATAAGAAGAAAGACTCCGGCGAATCTTTCCTCTTTTCCCCTAATTATAGCGCGATAGCGACAAAAGCGCCTCCCTCCCCCTCGGAGAGAAGAGCATACACCTGACGCGAAAGATCTGAGCTATCTCGCCATCTCGGACGGAGCGACGGGCTCTCCCCAGAACTCTTCGGGTATGACATACTCCTCGACGACCTTCCCGCCGAGAATATGCTCCTCGATTATCCTGTCTATCTTCTCTCTCGTGAGATTGACATACATCGTATGGCCCGGCTCGACCAACATTACGGGCCCCTGCTGACAACGGCCAAGACAAGCTGTCTGCACCGGCTGGACAGTGGCTATGAGCCCCTTCATCATCAGCTGTTGTGCCAGATGCCCAAAGAGTTGCTGAGACTCCGGGTCATCCTGTCTCACACAGCTTGGTTTGGGCATCCCCGGAGGTGCACTCTGTTGACACTTGAAGATATAGTAGGCCGGTTGCGGCATTCCCTGCATCATATTTCGACTCCTTTTTCTCTTAAAATCAGATAAATTTTATCTTATTATATAATAATAACATAAACGGGATTGAAAAATGGTTTGAGCAAGCCTTTGGGCTTGATTTTCGTCATAGTGGAGTTGAACAACTATGATACAATCCCACTAAAAGCGATAAAAGGAATCTTCAATGAACTATCCGGAATTCTACGACAGAGTGGCACCCATACGACTCTACGATCCACTGGCCGATTTTCTCGGTGCGACCGAAGGGGGAGTTATCGAGATAAGCTATCTCGACTGCGTCAAGCTAGCCGGGCACTCCTGCCCCGCCGTAGCCGGCAGCTATATCTTGACATGCAGAGCCCTCGAGAGACTCTATGGCGAAGACGAGAAGGCTGTACGAAGTGAAATCGAAATAAGCCTTGGCAAAGCCAAAACGGATGGCGTGACGGGAGTCATAGGCAATGTGGCCGCCTTCATCTGCGGTGCCTCCGACGAGGGGGGATTCGCCGGTATGGGGGGTAAATTTTCCAGAAAGTCTCTTCTAAGCTTCGCCCACTCCGATATGGAGGGTGATATCACCTTCAAAAGGAGAGACAACGACCAGAGTGTCTCCCTCTCTCTCGACACTTCGGCAGTCCCAAAAAATCCAGAAATGATGCCACTGATGCAAAAGAGTCTTCAGGGACTCGCCACGACCCAGGAGAGAGAGAAGTTCGCCTCTTACTGGCAGGCGAGGGTGGAACATATGCTCACCCACAGAGAGTTGTGGCCCAAAATCGCCAAAATAGTCTCATAAGGAGTGGTCGATGCAGATATCCAACTATCTTATACATGAGCATAGAGAGTGCGACAACTTCTTCGCCAAAGCCGAAGAGCTCGCATCGCGCAAAAGCTGGGAGGAGGCCGAAAAGACCTTTTTGGAATTTGCCAACAAGACTCTGCTGCACTTCAAAAAAGAGGAGGAGGAGCTCTTCCCCCTTTTCGAAGAGCTTACGGGCAGCAGTGACGGCCCTACACAGGTGATGAAGTACGAGCACGACCAGGTGAGAGGACTCTTCGGCAAGATGGCAGAAGCGCTACAGAAGAGAGATATGCAGAGCTATCTTTCCCTCTCGGAATCAATGATGATACTTCTGCAACAGCACAATATGAAAGAGGAGCAGATGCTATATGCCATGTGCGACCGTATGATGCCGATGGAGAAGAAGAGTGAAGTGATAGAGAGAATGGAGGCTCTGAAAGAGTGAAAAGATATTTCATAGATGCAAGAGAGATGGTACATCCCGAACCTCTGGAGCGTTCGATAGCCATACTCAAGATACTGGATGAGGAGAGCTACCTCTATATGCTGCACAGAATGCAGCCCGTACCACTTCTATCGCTCGCCAAAGAGCACAGACTCAATGCCGTATCTTTCGAAGACGGCAAAGGGGAGTGGCACATATTGATATCTCCCGAGTGCGACTGCGACCTTTCTCGTTTCGTCGATGCAGATGCGGGAGATACGAAGAGTGCCTGATTTGCGCAGAGGGAGAGCTTGATGTTTCAAAACAGTGGTCTTTCACTCGAACAGGCTCCGCCCATCTCGGTAGTGTTCCGCTTTTTCCTGGCGGGTTCGCTCTTTGGCATATTCGGCGGAGTATGGCTGATGATGAACGGGGGCAGTGCCCTGGACTCTTCCGACAGTGCGGGAGTGGTGATGACACATATCCTGACTCTGGGAGTCATGCTTCCGTTTATGTTCGGAGCACTCGAGCAGATGCTTCCCGTACTCGGTGGAGTCGTGATAAGAGAGCCTGTAAAAACGGCCATCAGGACGCAGTATCCCATGCTCGTAGGTACGATAGTGCTGCTGTGCGCCTTGCGAACATCCAGTCCCGAAGCCTACCTGGTGGCGGCGATACTTCTCTCTCTGGCGATTGTACCGATATCGCTGAAGATACTCTCCTCTCTTCTGGCGGTGAAGAGTCATAGCTCCTCGTCCAGAGGAATGGGCCTGGCTCTGTTTAATCTACTGTTGCTACTCTTCATAGCTCTGAGACTGCTGGCCGCGAGAAACGGATTGGGCGGGGGAGAATACTACCCGGAACTCAAATCGGCGCATATCGCCTTCGGGCTCTATGGCTGGATAGCCCTGCTCATCGTCTCGGTATCCTTCCAGGTCATAGAGATGTTCTATGTCGCGAAGGCATATCCGCCGGCATTGTCGCACTATCTGCCTCCGTCGCTTGTCATCCTCGCCATCGCCAACCTCATCGGCGCACTGCACTATCCACCCCTCATGCCGTGGCTGGAGGGGGCGATGCAGCTTGCGCTCCTGATATACGCCATCTATACCCTCGAACGGCTCTACAGGCGCAAAAGGAGAGCCCCCGATACCACCGTACGCTTCTGGATGCTATCGATGCTATCTCTATCACTCTCGATGCTTATCTCTATCGCTTCGAAAATCTTCACACCCGCACCGGAGTTGGAGATTCTCAACTATATACTCTACTTCTCTTTCGCCTCCGGGGTACTTTTCGCGATGACATACAAGATAGTCCCTTTCCTCACCTGGTTTCACCTGAGCTCGGAAGGATATCTCGACGCCCCCATGATGCACGAAGTGATATCTCCCGCCTACGGGAAGTATCATCTCTGGATAGAGTTGGCCACCATACTTTTAGCCATCCTCTCCATCTTCGTACCGGCGCTGTGGACTCTGACGGGAGCCTCGATGGCTCTCTCCTTCATCTGGCTGACGATTGCAGTAGGCGGAGCATGGAGAAAATATCTATATACCCATCGACACTCGAAGCGTTTCGATATGGGGAGTTTCAGGCTTTAAGACCTCTGCTTTCGAGGTAGTCCGAGAGGATTCGGGCATGGTCGAAACAGAGCCTCCGGAAAGGAATCTCATGGAGGGGATAGACGAATGCCCGTGCCGCATCGTCACCGCCGCGGGGTTCGCCTTCGGCGCGACATAGATATACACAGCTGACGGTATGGAAACGGCTGTCTCTCTTCGGGTCCGAATAGACACCCAAAAGTCTCTCTATCTCGACCTCGAGCGCAGTCTCTTCCATCATCTCTCTTACAAGCGCCTCTTCGCAACTCTCTCCCACCTCCACGAAGCCGCCGGGAAGGGCCAGCCCGTAGGGAGGATTTTTTCGCTCTATCAGAACGATACCGCGCATTCGGCCATCTTCATAGAGCTCTATTATGCCATCCGTCGCTACATAGGGTGTGACTATCACTCTCCGCCCGCTCCCAGCTCTGCGAGAATCTCCCTCGCCACCTCTCTGTCGTCGAAGGGGTGTCGCTCTCCGGCTATCTCCTGATAGTTTTCGTCTCCCTTGCCCAGAATCAGGACGATCTCATCCTCTTCCTGCTCGAGAAGCGCCATCCGTATGGCCTCTCTTCTATCCGTTATCTTGTGGACATTCTCTTTTCCGTCGAGAGAGGCGGCTATCTCCTCTATTATCTTTTCCGGCTCCTCGCTGCGGGGGTTGTCGCTCGTGATATATATCTTTTTGGCGAATCTTCCGACAACGGCTCCCATGGCCGGACGCTTGCTCCTGTCTCTCTCTCCTCCGGCACCGAAGACTACACAGAGCTCTTTGTCTTTGAGCGAGTCGAGTACCCTGTATATGCCGTCGTCGGTATGGGCGAAATCGACTATGACCGCCGGATTTTCACTCACCCTCTCCATCCTGCCGGCGACCCCGCCGAAATACTCCAGCTCTTCGCAGATATCCGCCAGAGGCGCATCTGTCAGCAGTTTGACCGCACTGATGGCCGCCGTGGCATTGTAGAGGTTGAAGAGTCCCATGAGATTGGAGCGGAAACTCTCCTGCTCCTTTTCGAACCTTATGACACCGCTCACCCCGCCGTTGAGGGAGTAGGCAAGTATCTTGAAAGCCGCCGGCTCCTCCACGGCGTATGTCCATGCATTGGCCGGATTGAAGGAGATACTCTTCATCTCGTCCCTGTTTATAAGCTTCATGGACTCATCGGAAAAGAAGAGACTCTTGACTCTCCTGTACTCCTCTATCGTTCCGTGATAGTCGAGATGGTCTCTCGTCACATTCGTATGGACCTTGAGAGCGAAATCTATCCCCTCTATCCTGTTTTGCGCTATTGCGTGCGAGCTTACCTCCATCACGAAATATTCCGCTCCGGCATCCGCAGCCCTCTTCATATTTTTCAGCGTATCGAAAATCGACGGAGTGGTCAAAGACTTCTCTTCGACTCTCTCGTCGCCTATATAGAGGCCTCTGGTTCCCTGAAATGCACAACTGTGCCCCAGATCCTCGAGAAGAGAGTATATAATCGCCGAAGTGGTGGTCTTGCCGTTGGTACCGCTCACCCCGACCACTTTCAGCCCATCCAGACCCCATAAACTCTTAAGCTCCTTCGGGCTTATCGATACGGCATCTTCCGGCAGCGAAGAGGCGTATTTACTGTTTTGTTCACTCAGCACAAAGAGCGAACCCTCCTCGTACTCCTGCGTATCATCGACGATTCTCTCCCATACTCTTCCTTCGTACTCTATACTCAACTCTCTTTCTCCTCTATCAATCCGTAGAGGGCGAATATCTCCTGGTCGTTGCCGAAATTTTCCGCCAGATTGTCCAGATAGTTGGCCGCCATCTCATGAAAGCCGTTTTCCGTCAGCCTCTTTATGAGGTCGATAAACTCCTCTTTCGTGCGTATAACCACCCTCGTGGAGAACATCACATCCTCGAAGGCCTCCCTGAAATTCTCCTTGGCCTCCACCATCTCTATGAAGTCTTCGTATCGTATCCCGTCCTCTATCTCCATCTCTTCGAGTGAGCCGAGAATCTCGTCTTGAATTATGACTTTGGTGGCATATATGGTCTGCATCAGCTCATCTATTATCTTGTCGGCATTCTCGTTGGACTCCTTGATGGCCTGATAGTAGTTGTATAGAGCCTGAGCGTCTTCGTCACTCTCGAGCCCCATATCGCTCAGATAGACTCCGACTTTCGCATCCTTCATCTCGGGGTCCTCTTTCAGTACGAGGCTGTATATCTTCAGAGCGTTAACATACTCTTTGCGCAGAAACTGCTCTTCGGCCCTTTGAAGCAGCACTCTTTTGCTTGTCATGCCTCATCTCTCCTCTCTTCTAAGCTATATTTTATTGTAACACAATTCACGATATATTAAAAAAGAGCCCGTACCGGGCTACCTATGTAGCAATAGGGTGAAATTGAGCGCAAAACGGCCAAAAAGACACTCTCACTGACAGCCCGCACACTCCATGCTTCTATCCTCGACCCCCTCTTCGGCCTTGACGGCTTCGGGGGATTGGCTTCTGAGATAATAGGTCGATTTGAGACCGAATCTCCACGCATCCATATAGATTTCGTTGAGATAGCGTCCGCTCGCCCTGTCGAGACTTATGAATATATTGAGGCTCTGCCCCTGGTCTATCCACTTCTGTCTCACCGCTGCCGCCCTTATGAGTACCCTCTGGTCCAACTCGTAGCTGGGGGTGTAGTATCTCCAGGTATCGGGAGAGAGATTGGGGACGACAACCGGAATCATACCCGAGAGGTTCTCTTCGAACCACTTGCGCTTGTAAACAGGCTCGATTGCCTGTGTGGTACCTGTGAGGATGGAGATGGAGCTGGTAGGAGCTATGGCCATCAGATAACCGTTGCGCATACCGTCTCGCTTGACCTTCTCCCTGAGCGCGCTCCAGTCGTGGGTATATCCGAAGAGTCCGCCTCTATCGACCAGTTTGCACGCTTCGGGATTGGCCTTGTCTATGGGGAATACCCCTCTCGACCAGTCCGAACCCTCATAGAGCGGATAGCAGCCTTTCTCTATGGCAAGATCGCTCGACGCCTTGATGGCGTAGTAGCTTATCGACTCCATCACTTCGTCTATCTTGTGCAGATGTTCGTCGCTTCCCCACTCTATGGAGTGTTCGGCGAGCATCTGAGCCTCTCCCATCACTCCAAGCCCTATGGCACGACTCTTGAGGTTGCTCTTCTTCACCTTCGCCAGAGGATAGAAGTTCAAATCTATTACATTGTCCAGCATTCTTATGGCCACAGGCACCACTCTGGCTATATCCTCGGGAGTGTTTATCTTGGAGAGGTTGACGGAAGCCAGATTGCATACCGCCGTATCTCCGTCGAGCTCCTCTTTCTCCACCATCCATACCTGCTTGCCGTTTATGGAGTCGAGCGCCGTTATCTTTTTGGCCTCTTTCACCAAGCCGTTGTCCACCTTGACCTTTTCATGCTCCTCGAAGTGGAGTCTGCTCATATCATCGAAGGTTATCTTCATACGATAGTGGTTGGGAGCCGTATTCTGGAATATTTCGGTACAGAGATTCGAACTGCGTATCATCCCCGCATGGCGGTTGGGGTTGGCTCTGTTGGCGGCATCTTTGAAGCAGAGGAAGGGGTTGCCCGTTTCGAAATAGCTTCGCAAAATCTCTTTCCACAGGGCCTTGGCCGAAACCACCTCCCTGGTCAGACTCTCGTCGTTTTCGAGCTCGATATATCGTTTTTCGAACTCCTCTGCGTAGAGTTGCGTAAGTTCGGCAGTCTCGTATGGGTCGAAGAGCGTCCACCTCTCGTCGTTCGCCACCCTCTTCATGAAGAGGTCGTTTATCCAGAGGGCTGGGAAGAGGTCGTGCGCTCTGCGCCTCTCCTCTCCGGAGTTCTTCTTGAGGTCCAGAAAGTCTCTCACATCGATATGCCACGGCTCTATATATACGGCTATGGCTCCCTTTCTGGTGCCCAGCTGGTCCACCGCTATGGCGACATCGTTGGCTATCTTGAGGAAGGGGATGATACCCCCCGCGGCATGTTTGTGTCCGTCTATATACGAGCCCATCCCTCTTACCTGCGTCCAGTCCCAGCCGATACCTCCTCCGAATTTACTCAGAAGAGCCATCTCTTTGTAACCGTCGAAGATACCCTCTATATTGTCGGGTGTGGAGCCTATATAGCAGGAGCTGAGCTGATGTCTGGGTGTACGGGCGTTGGAGAGGGTGGGAGTGGCCGCCATGACTTCGAATTTGCTCAATATGTCGTAGAAGCGCTTCGCCCAACTCTGACAATCGAACTCGTTTTGCGCAAGAAACATGGCCACGGCCATGAAAAGGTGCTGGGGAAGCTCTATGGGCTCGCAGTTGCGGTCTTTGAGCAGATATCTGTCGTATAGCGTCCGTATCCCAAGATAAGTGAACTGCAAATCTCTCTTTTCGTCTATATAGTCGTTGAGTTCGTCCAGGTCGTAGCGCTCCTTGAGTCCCAGGACGATACGACCCTCTCTCTCCCCTCTTTCGAAATAGTCTCTCAGATGTATATAACCCGTAAAACCGGAGACTTTGTGGTATATGTCGTAGAGAAAGAGTCTGGCGGCCACGAAGGTCCAGTTGGGGCGGTCCATATCTATCTTGTCCACCGCGGTCTTTATGAGTGTCTGCTGTATCTCTTCGGTACTTATCATATCTCTGAACTGAAGTTTGGCATCCACCTCCAACTCGCTCTGGCTGACCCCTTCGAGCCCCTCCACGGCAGCGGCTGTATATTTCTGAATCTTGGAGACATCGAGACTCTCGACTCTACCGTTTCGTTTGACCACTCTTATCATACCCGCTCCTATCTTTTCTATTGACTTTCCATTGCAAGAATGCTTCAAAAGGCTATCTTCCACCCGTTACAAAACTATCCGCATCGTCCGAAGATTCTGGCATTTCTCGAAGCTTCCGACTCTTTTTTCGATATTTTTATACACTTTCTGCCGAAAAACAAGGGAGTAATTTTACTGCAAAAAACTTTAGGGGTAAAGCCCTAAGGTATCGAAACGAAAATCGATACCACAATCATCTCCATATAGTTCTCATGGATGACCACTACTCCCAGCCCGGGGCTATCGACCTGCCTATCTGTAAATATCTTTCGTAGTATCTCTCGACGAAATCTTCGAGTTGGGCATCTCGGGGCAGATACTCTTTGCCACTCTTGGAGACGAAACGGTAGAGATAGTCGGAGGCATCCGACATCTTTACATAATGTAGGGCGAGCCTCTCGTATTCGGCTCTATAGATATCTCTCATGAGGGCGTAGCGACTATAGTCTATCTCCACTCTACGCTCCTCTATCTTCAAAACTCCCGACTCTTTCAACAACGAGAGATGTATCAGGCCCTCACAGTAGTAGGGATAGACCTCCGGCACCTCTCTATAAGCCATCAATCCGACAGCTCTGGAGACGAGCTCGTCGAGAATATGCTCTTCGAGCTCCTTCTTGCCCTTTTCGAAAAAGCCCATCAGGCCTCCACAGGTGGCTTTGAACTCCTCGATATTCTTGAACTCCCCCTTTCTGTTCATCAGCACTTCGCTATCTTCGTCTATCCAGAGTATATGTCCAAACTCATGCCCGATGGTGGAGATGGAGTATATCTCGTTCCAGAGTCGGGGCTTGTACTTCAGTACTTCCCGCTCTTTTCGTACAAACTCCTCTCCGAAAGTCTCCACCTGCAAAAGCGTGACGGGTTTGGTGATTTTCGACTCTCTGACGAAATCGGCATATGCGAAGATCTTTTTTCCCATCTTGGAAGAGACCTTCTCGTCGTTTGGAACGACCTGCGCGGAAAAGAGACCGTTGAGCTCCGCTCCGTAGTAGAGCATAGGGCGCCCTATATAGAGCTGTGCAGCCTCTATCTGTTCGAGATTTTTCAGATATATCTTTTCGGCCATGAGACCCAGTTTTACGGCGAGAGCGGAAGCGAAAGCCTTTATACTCTCTCTGACCCCATTCTCCTCCTGCAGCTGCGGATTGACTATCCTAAGATCCCACTCCAGAGCCACCGCCTTTGTGTAGCGATCTTCGTAATATTCGAGCGGATGGCCCACCTGTAGGGGTGTGTCTATCCTCATCCATGCCCTATCGACATTGCGCCAATACTCCACGAGCTCGTCGGCTCCGGTATGCCTGATAGCTTTTCTGAGATTGATGAAATAGCTTATCCACTCGTTCTTCCGCCCGAAAAGCTCATCATCCATTGCTCTAAGACCCTCTATCAGCAGACCCAGATATTCGGCCACCTCCTCCACCTCTTCCCTGAACGCTTCAGCATATGGCACCTTTCTGTATCCGTCTCTTCCGGGCAGGAGTACCGAATAGGATCTCTGTGCCAGAGCCTCTGCGTCTCTCTCGAGCAGATCTTTTTCTCTGAGCATCTCGTATATCTTCTCTTCATCCCCGTTGAAGAGTTCGAAGAGCTCCCTGTTGGTTCCGTTGATTATATGCTCGTTCCAGCTCAGATGCCAGCGGCTCATCGCCATACCCACGAGATGAACCCCCTGTATCAGCTCTCTGTAGAAGGGTGTGAAGAGTTCGTTTTCGACGATCCAGGTGATGAGCTCTTCGAAACGACCCATATGAAACGCGCTTACGAAGCTGTAGGCGAGCTCCTTCTTCTCCACGATCTCCTCGTCATCCGCCCCGCTCTTTCTCAAAAGCTTTTCAAGAGCCTCCTCTTTGAGCGATACGACCCTCTCGAGTGCCGCCATGAGACTCTCGTCGCTCCTTTGAATAGAGAGTCTGCGCAAAAAATCATCCACCATCCGCGAAGCTTCGGGATGGGACTCCCCTTTGGCTATGCGGTAGTATAGATTGAGCTCCCTCTCTCGTCTTTGCACCTCCTCGTAGAGCCTTGCGAGATCCTGCATGAATTTTTCGATATCGGCACTCATGTATGGACCCTTTCGAGCATCTTCAAGATAGGCTTGGCGAGCTCGAGAGCCCTGGCTCTGTGGGATATTTCGGACTTCACGGACTTTTCGAGCTCTCCAAGACTCTTTTCGTAGCCCTCGGGGATGAAGCAGGGGTCGTAGCCGAAGCCGCCGTCACCTCTGATTTGGGCTATGACATCTCCATGCATCCAGCCATGTACGACATACTCCCCAGCAGAGGATTTTATCGCTATGGCCGCCGTGTAGTAGGCGGGAGTACGCTCTATAGCTCTCTCTCGGAGTTTCGAAATCAGATGGAGCAGATTCTCCCTGTCGTCGGCCCCCTCCCCTGCATATCTCGCGGAGAAGATACCGGGCTCACCGCCCAGCAGAGGTACAGATATACCGCTGTCGTCGCTTATGACGATATACCCCTCTCCCACTCTCTCATATACCGCTCGTGCCTTGATGAGAGCGTTTCCAGCGAAGGTGTCGGCGCTCTCTTCTATCTCGATATCTGGGCACAGCTCGCTCATCGATCTTATCTCATACCCCAGAAGTTCCCGAAACTCTTCAATCTTACCTCTGTTGCCGCTTGCGAGGACTAACTCCATTCTCTTAACCCTTTTTAAATGCATTAGGAATATAATCCGAAGCGAATCGACGATATTATCGATAAATTTCCCAATATTATCGTCATTTTCGAGCTACCGCCTCGGCTGTATGAGGGTGATTATACAATAAAAGGAACGGATGATGAAAGATATCATTGCCAAGACATGGCATCTGAGTCTGATAATCGGCTTGCGCTTTCTCGGGCTCTTCGTAGTAATGTCGGTGCTTTCGGCCTATGCGAAAGATCTGCCCGGAGCCACGGCTACACTGGTGGGATTGTCGGTGGGAGGCTATGCGCTGACACAGGCTGCCTTGCAGGTACCTTTCGGTGTATTGAGCGACAAAATAGGCAGGAAAAAGACGATACTCATCGGGCTTTTAATCTTCGCTCTGGGTTCACTGATGGCGGGGATGGCCAACGATATATACACACTTCTGACGGGGCGCTTCCTTCAGGGGGCGGGAGCCATAGGGGCTGTCATCATAGCGATGATAAGCGATCATGTCAGAGAAAACGAAAGAGCCCATGCCATGGCGGTGATGGGTATGGTCATAGCTCTGGCCTTCACCGCCGCGATGGTCATAGGGCCGATAATAGGCGGATTTACAGGCGGCGTTCCGGCTCTCTTCTATCTGACTGCCGGCATGGCTCTGCTTAGTATCGTACTGCTCTTCACCGTAGTGCCGGAACCGCCCAAAATAACTCACAGCTTCGCACAAGAGGAGGCGAAGGTGAAGGATGTCTTCAAAGACAAAGACCTTCTAAGAATGTATATCACCTTTCTCTTTCACTCCTCCACGATGGCCATAGCCTTCTTCCTCATACCTATGGCACTCAAAGGCAAATTCGAGCTCCCCATGGGTGAGTTCTGGAAGGTCTATCTGCCGGCTGTCTTTCTGGGGATAATCGCCATGGGGCCTGCCGCCGTTTTCGGAGAGAAATACAATAGAGGCAAAGAGGTCTTTCTCATATCCATAGCCTTCATAGCCGCAGCTTTCCTCCTTATGGGCTACTCATCTTCGCTTCCACTCTTTGCGGTGGGGGTTGCACTCTTTTTCATAGGTTTCAATATGTTCGAACCTCTGCTTCAGAGCTTCGTGAGCAAATTCGCCAAAGCCCACCAGAAGGGTGCGGCGCTGGGCGTGGCAAACACCTTCGCCTATGTGGGAATGGGCATAGGCGCCACTCTCGCCGGTAAAATTTTCGAAATATGGAGTATCTCGGGGGTGGCGCTAACCGTACTGTTCGTATCCCTCTTCTGGGCATTCTGGATATATGGGATGAGAAACCCGGGCCTGAGGGCCACAATCTATCTCGATACCGTCCTCTTCGAGAGAGAGAGACTCTCGCAACTCAGGGACGAAGAGGGAATCAACGATATCTATATCAACGAGACCGAAGGGGTCATCGTCATCAAATACGACAAAGAGCTTCACGACGAAGATAAAATAAGGGGGAGACTACTCAAGAGAGGTAGCAAGAGCAACAAGCTCTCCTGATTCGACGGAGAGTCTCAAGAGCGTCGATCTTCGTACACCCCCTCTTCTCCGACTATTTCAATCAAGGGCGCAAGTAGCTCTTGATAGTTTTTCCACTTCTCTATCGATTTGGTATATATTGGATTACGCACCTGCAAAATACTTGCCGTCTTGACGGCTGTCTTGTTTTTATAGAACTCGAGGAGCTTCGGCGTAAATTCCAAACCGCAAAACTCCACCACCTCCGGTATCTTCTCCTGTGGATATTGCACGAGGTCTTCGTACCAGAACTCCCTATATCTATCCGTAGGTAAAATTTCGCGATAGTGCGCCATTATGCGTAGGTAATCTTTGATATGCTCTCCCATCGCTTTCAGGTCGAAGGCGTAGCCGAGTGTCCCCTTTTTGGCTGCAAAATTCTGAAAGTAGTTCGACAGAGCTATGGAGCGGTAGTCTCTACGAAGGGCTATGACCTTGGAGTCGGGAAACATCGCCAGCAGTAGCGCAGAGTGCATGAAGTTGTGTGGAAGCTTATCTACAAGTATCGGCTCATCGAACTCATAGAGTTTCTTGGCAAGGCGTAAATAGTATTCGCCAGCTTGCTCTATGAGTCTTCTTGGTGCCTTGGCGAGACTTTCTGGATAGCTCTTTTCTCTTATCCTTTCCGAGAGATTTATGACTTTGTTGACATACGAGAGCTCACCCGCCCCGAAGACCGAGCCGTGTGCCGCGAAGATCTGCTCGAGCATCGTCGTTCCCGAGCGCGGCATCCCCACTATGAATATAGGCCTCTTGTCGAAACTGTTTCGATTCTGTTTGCGCTCCAGCCACTGCGCATCGAAGGCCTCCACAATATCATCGATCTCCTTTCTGAACTCCTCTATACTATAGTCGAGTCTTTCAAATGTCTTCTCGTTCGCCCTGCGAAGATGCTCGCTCGCCTTGGAGTAGTCTGCAAGCCTATCGTAACCATCGGCCAAAGCGAAGTGGATGGATATACGAGTATCTCTATCCCCGATTCTATCGAGATGCTCTTCGAGCTTCTGTACATCTTCTCGTTCGAGCTCGCTTGCGCCGTCCATTTTGCGAATGAGCACCGGTATAATCCCTTCGCCCATCTCTTCGAGTAGCTCCATCGCCTTGCGACGCTCACCAAGAGAGTTGTAGAGATCGCTTAGCTGTATAACTACCGGCGCATAGTGGGGGTACTCTTCGTGGAGTTTTTCGAGAATATCCAGAGCCTTTTCTTGCTCCTCGTTCTCTTTGTAATATTTCGCCCAAACCATCTCATATTCGAGCTTTTCACTATCGATTCTATCCGCTATAGACTCCAATCCCTCTTTCGCCTTCTCGAGAAAACCGGCCTCTATTCTGCATTCAGCCAGAGAGATATGCTCTTTTATGCGATCGTAGCGCTCCGTCCAGTCGAGCAATCTACTTCCAAGAACCCACCACCTCTCCTCTTTTGAGAAGTAGTCGATATAGGTATCTCTTATCCCCTCGTTCTCCTCCATTATGACCGAAGCTCTCGCTATCTTCAGGAGCGCTTCGTCGCCATCGCCCCTCTCATACCCCAATATGCCCAGAGCAAGAAGCCTCAGTGCCTTTTGATTGGCATCTTGCTCTTGATCCTTTTCGGCATCTATCTTTTCGTAAAACTCATCGATCTTCTCTCTCTCCTTCAGCTTCTCGACAACCTTGAAAGAGACCTTGCGGCTATATGGCTTTATAAGGAAGGCTTTCTCGTAGAACTCGATACTCTCCTCCTCTTTGTCGATAAGCTTGTAGAGATATGCCAGATTCAAATAGGCTTCCGCCAGCTCCTCTTTTTGCAGACCTTCGAGCAGAGACTCCTGAGCCTCTTCGAGCTCCCCCTTCAAGAGCTTTACATTGCCGTATCTTATCAGCGCCATAGCCGAAACTGGCTCTTTTTTGATAGCTTCGAGCAGAACCTCTTCTGCCTTATCGAGCTCACCCAGTATCGTATAGATGGTACCTATGGTCGATAGACGCAAAGAGTCGAGCTCCTCACTCTCGACTACCTTGGAGATATCGTCGATTATCCTATCTCTTTCGTCGATCTTTATAGCGATAGCATCACGAAGGGCTCTGAGTATGAGGATATCTCCGCCCTCCTCCTCTCTCTCCTTGAGTGCTTCGCCAAATCTCTCGATCTGTCCATCGAGATAGAGTTCGTGCAACTTTTCAAACATGATATGGCCTCGATTTTTTTCGTCATTATACTCAAATCCCGAAACAGAAACTCCCAAAGAAGCGAAAAAGATAAAATCTCATCGCTACAACGGCAGCTTTGGGCACAAAGCTCTTTTGGGGAGGTCGAATCTTCTTGCCACTCAACTGCAAAGAGAAGGCTCGTTCATCACAAAAAGATGCTTGACAGGCTCACTCTTCGCTCTTTAGCCTATCCTAGCTATATTCGAGATTTGGAAAATGGGATTTTTTTGTGTGGAAATGGAGGCTTTGGAAAATAAGGGGGCGAATCGCCCGAAACGGAGCGATTACACCCTTGGCGACAGACTCCCCTTAGCAGGAGGGAACATTACCGCTGTCGCTTGCGTAGTTGTAGAAGAAGTCATAGAGATCTTTGAGATACTTCGCCTTTACAGCCTTGGCTTTGGGGCACTGTTTTTTGATCTCGTCGGCAAGCTTGCCACTGCTGTTGATCTTTTTCCACTGAGCCTGCGTATGCTTCTTGGCCATTTTCGCACCGTTGAATCCGCAAGCCTTCTTGAGTTTCTTGGAGTAGAGTTTTTGACCCTTACCCGCATCTGCCATTGCGCTTGTAGCTCCGAAGCTCGCTGCCAGAGCAGCTACCAGTACCAGTTTAGAAACAGTCTTAATCATTTGCACTCCTTGATATTTTTTTTGGTCATGTGAGATATTCTCCCAACAAAATCCAAACAGGGCTATTTTATCACAATTTGAAAAAAAATTGTAAAAAAAACGGATTATTTTTAGCAAATTTGTAGATAGTGTTAAGAAAAGAAACTACAAGCGAAGGAATCGAAGGGGAGAGCCCCTTCGCTCGAAATTAGAAGCGATATCTTATATAGAGTCTCAAATCTTGGGCAGTATCGACTGTCTGCGATGCCATCGGAGTACCCTTTACATCGTCTATATCTATCGGTGTACCTTCGTTTCCGAAGAAGCTGTTGCTTCCGGTATAGTCGTAATCCATATAGGTATATCTTATCTGAGCGCTGAGCGCTTTTGTCATATGGTATGTATAGTATGCCTCGTATGCGTTACCCCTCGTAGCCAGCTTCGAACCGGCGAGAGTGTCTTCCGCATAGGTGAAGGCCCTCCAGTATCTGCTTCCGTGGTTGAACTCGAGTCCCAGATCTCCTTCGAGCACGGGAACCTGCAGACCTACCCAGTATGATGTACCATCCTCTTGGTCGGCAGAGCCGAGCATCATCTTGCCAGGGGCCGGATCGGTTTTGGACCATGCGAACGAGGCGAAGAGTTTGGCATCTTCGAGGAATGTATCTTCGATCAATCCGTCTATTAGCATAGAGACGGCCGCACCATACATATCACCCACATTCTCGAAACCGAGAGCGGGATTCATAGGATTTTTCAGGCCAGGAACATCCCAAGCTTTGAAACCTGTCATCATCACCTTGTACTGACCGTCGTCATAGGGCTGGAAGATGAAACCGAGGAGGTCTATATCATCTATGGTCGCACTATCCGAAGCATACGGAGTGTTGCTGGAGAAGAGAGGCTGAGCGTTGGTGCTTCCGCGACCCGCACAGATTTTGAACTTCATACCTTCCACTCCTACGGCATCTCCGAGATTCCACTGCAAGCTTCCTCCGTCGAACTCCATATTTATGATATGACCCAGAGGAGACTGCTCTTTGACATCTTCGCGAAGGTTCGCGAGGAAACCTTCTGTAGCAGGTCTTCTACCCACACTGAATGTCCAAGGGATATCGCTACCGAGGAAGCTGTCTCCGAGATAGAGCCAGTAAGCCTGCTTGACTTTGAGTTCATCTCCGGCGAGAGCTTCGTTCGTAACCCAGTCGAAACCATCTATGCCGCTACCTCTTGGGGGCATGTTGAAGTCGGCTCCAAAGGCTTTGTTGTAGGAGAGCTGTCCGTAGAAGACATTGTGCTCATCGGGGTTGAATGCCATGTTGAGCAGGAGTCTGGTAGAGAAGAGGTCGTGATTGGACTGTTTGCTTCCATCCATCATCTTGTACTCTATGCTATCCATCGCCGTTCTAAGATCGACACTCCATTTGATATTGTCGAAGGCATCGTGCTTCTTGACGGTGGTAATCTTCTCATCCATGGATTCGAGCTTCTCGTTGCTCTCCTCTTTGGCCTGCTTGAGCTCGTTGACTTCGGCCTTGAGCGCGGCTATCTCTTTTTTGCTGGCATTCACATCCGCCGCTACCGACTTTTGGGCTTTGAGCGCCTGGACTTCGGCCTTGAGCGCAGCTATTTCGGCTTTGATGGCAGCGAGATCACTTTCGCTAATCTCCACACCATAGGCAAGACTACCCGCTGCGATGAGAGAGAGGACAATACCTTTTTTCATAATACATACTCCTTCGTAAATCTGCGATATTGCCGCATTATACAGAAGAGAAGGTTTACTTTTCTTTAAAAATCAACAATTTATT
>CAJXJF010000014.1 GCA_913054475.1 uncultured Nitratifractor sp. | reverse complement strand
GGAATGGCTTTCATCCGTATCCTTTTCGATTATTGTTTCTTGTCTAAAGCAGTATCTCTCTTATGCCTTTGTTGTTCGGAGGGCTCAAAACACCCATCTTTTCGAGTTGGTCCACGATATTTGCGGAGCGGTTGTAGCCTATTTGCAATTTTCTCTGCAGATAGGAGATCGAGCTTTTCCTGTCGGTCAACACCACCTCTTTGGCTTGGGCGAAGAGAGGGTCGAGCTCCATACCGTCGCCAGACTCTCCCGAACTCTCCTGAGCAGCATCGGCGGAGAGGAAGGTCTCGTCGTAGTCTGGTTCTCTCTGAGCCTTCAGAAAATCCACGATTGCCTCTATCTCCTCTTCGGTATTCCACGGAGCGTGCAGTCTGACAAGACCGTTTGCGCCAGGAGGGGTGAAGAGGGCATCTCCTCTTCCGAGCAGACTGTCGGCTCCCATCTGGTCGAGTATGACCTTGGAATCTATCTTTTGTCCCACGCGGTAGCTGAGTCTGGAGGGAAGATTGGCTTTGATGAGTCCGGTCACCACATCCACACTGGGTCTTTGGGTCGCTATTATCAGATGGATACCGGCCGCTCTGGCCATCTGAGCCAGTCTCGCTATGGAGTACTCCACATCCTTTCCTCCAGTCATCATCAGGTCCGCCAGCTCATCTATGACCACCACGATATAGGGTAGCTCCTCACCCCCCTCTCTGCGGACCTTGGCATTGTAGTTCTCTATATTCTTCACTTTGTTTTCAGACATCAGCCTGTATCTTCGCTCCATCTCGTTGACCATGTTCGCAAGAGCGGCGATAGCCTTTTTGGGCTCCACTATCACCGGCGTGAGCAGATGGGGTATATCGTTGTAGATGGAAAATTCGAGCATCTTGGGGTCTATGAGTATCAGTTTGAGCGAGTCGGGATCGTTTCTGTAGAGCAGAGAGAGGAGCATGGCGTTTATACCTACCGATTTTCCGCTCCCGGTAGTACCGGCTATGAGCAGGTGGGGAAGTTTCTTGAGGTCGGTTATGAAGGGATTGCCCACTATATCCTTGCCCAGGGCCACCGTAAGAGGAGAGGCGGACTTTTTGAAGATTTCGCTCTCGAGTATATCTCTGAGGTAGATGGTATCGAACTGGTCGTTGGGTATCTCTATGCCCACCACATCCTTGCCCGGTATGGGGGCCTGTATTCTGATTGTCTCGGCCCTGAGCGCCATGGCCAGGTCGTCTTGCAGTCCGAGTATCTTGGAGACCTTCACATTGGGAGCGGGCTTGAATTCGAAGGTGGTTACGAGAGGGCCGCTGTATGTGCGTATCACATCCCCTTCTATCTTGAATCTGGCGAGTTTGTCGAGGAGTTCGCCTATCTTTCTATCTATCTCGGCCTCATTTACCTTTCTGGTGTGTCTGGGGGGCTTTTGCAGAAAGTCGAGTTTGGGGAGCTTGAAATTTCTGGGCTTCTCCACCTTGCCCTTTTCGATATCTTCGAGAAGTTTTCTATTCTCTTCGAGCTCCTTTACCACCTTCACCTTTTTCGAAGACGATTTTTTTCGCCTCTTCTTCTCTCTTTCCGGGTTGTCGGGCAGCGGACTCTTTTCATTTTCCGGGAGACTCCCGCTCCCCGTATCGTCTTGCTGCGGCCGAGTATTCTCAATTTTCTCTTCCTGAGAGATCTTCATCTTGTCGATAACGGGCGCTTTTTCGAGATTCTCCACCAGCATCTCTTCTCTCTCCAACTCCTCCATCATCAACTCTCTATACTCCTCTCTCTTCTCTGTTTTGTACTCATGATTGCGGGAGAGCTTCTCGAAGGGGTCGAGTCGCATCCTTTTTATCTTCTCCATCTCCTTTTTTCTGGAAGGGTGAAAGAGATATCTGAGATACTCTATACTCTCCTCCCAGAGGCGGATGAAGCCATTTCCCCTCTCATCATGACTCTCTTCTCTCCTTTGTATGAAGCGTTTCGTCAACCACTGCGCTCCAGCTTTCAGAGAGGAGATATCGGGGTACTCTTCCATGCAAAGTGCGATGGATAGAGAGAAGGTCATGAGCCACAAAAGCCACAGGCCTGCCTTGCCGATATAGGGAAGCAGGGAGAGATACATATTCCTGCCGAGATAGCCCGAGTGTTCCAACCCTGCTGTGAGTGCCTGCAGAAGAATCAGGGAGATAAAAAAGAGTATCCACCCGACAATCAGGTCGGGACGCCTGAAGAGAGAACTGTCCCTGTAAAAGCGATATATGGGGTAGAGTAGCAGAAGAAGGTCTATATAGGCGAGATATCCGAAAATCGATATATTGCCTTCACCTATCGTTCTGCCGATGTTGCCTACGAGTGTAGTGTCGTGAAAAAAGGTCGAAAAGGCGGCATAGACAAAGATTATCGCCACCACTATCAAAACGCTTCGTGTAAACAATTGCGAGACTCCTGCATCTTCTCTCGACGGGGAGAAGAAAAGTTATATCTTGTACGATACTATAATATGAAAACTGTATAATTCATATAGAAAGGCACTATTATATCATAGAAAGCGGGAGTGAAAAGAGCGGATGACAAAAGGTAATGCAAAGGCAAAAAGAGCCATATATCCCGGAACCTTCGACCCCATAACCGCGGGACACACGGATATAGTCCGCAGAGCCTCGTCCATCTTCGACGAAGTTGTCATAGCGGTGGCGGAGTCGAGAAGCAAAAAGCCGCTTTTCGGGCTCGATTTCAGGCTGGAGATGGCCGAAGCGGTGGCTGAGGAGTATGGGAATGTCACGGTTACAGCTTTCGACGACCTGCTGGTGAATCTCTGCGGGAGACTCGAAGCCGATATTGTCATCAGAGGTCTGAGAGCGGTCAGCGATTTCGAATATGAACTGCAGATGGGATATGCCAACTCCTCCCTCAGAAAAGAGCTCGAGACAATCTATCTCATGCCAAGTCTGGAGTATGCCTTCATAAGCTCGTCGGTGGTCAGGAGCATACTCGAGCATGGAGGTAGAGTCGATCATCTGCTTCCTTCACGGGTACACGAAATGATTATGGAGAGATTGTAGATGTATGTTCTCTTCGAGGGTATCGATACATGTGGAAAAAGTACACAGATAGAGTATCTAAGGAACTCCCATCCCGACTTCATATATACGAGGGAACCGGGAGGAACGGCATTCGGAAGAGATGCGAGACGGATGCTGCTCGATGGTACTGTGCAGTCTGAAAGAGCCGAAATACTCCTCTTTTTGGCGGATAGAGCTGAACACTACGATGAAGTGGTAGCCCCCAACAGGGGAGGATGGATATTCTCCGACAGAGGCCTGATATCGGGTATGGCGTATGCGATGGCTTCCTCTCGTTTCGATTTCGAAACACTCGCCCGATTCAACTCTTTCGCCCTGAATGGTGATTTGCCCGACAGGGTGATACTGCTGCTGCTCGATAGAGAGACTCTGACGCACAGACTCTCTTCGAAGAGTGAAGATGCCATAGAGAGAAGGGGTATAGAGTATCTTTTGAGGGTACAGGAGTCGATGAGAGAGTGTGTAGAGAGACTATCTGTCGAAACACTCTTCATAGATGCTTCACTGCCGCCTTCCGAAATAAATAAAACTATACTAAACTATTTGAAGATATAATCACGGAATTTCGACTATATTTCGAGACTGAAACGAGGATGTAAATTATGATAAACGCTCTGCGCGGAATGAAAGACCTGCTCTTTGAAGATGCACAAAAGTATCGCTATATCACTGAGACGGCGGCGAAAATCGCCTCAAACTACGGTTTCGACTATATGGAGACTCCCATTCTCGAAGAGACCCCTCTCTTCAAGAGGTCGGTAGGAGAGAGTAGCGACATCGTGGGCAAGGAGATGTATAGATTCAGCGACAAGGGGGGCAACGATGTCTGTATGCGTCCCGAAGGTACGGCCGGAGTGGTCAGAGCGTTCATACAGGCCAAACTCGACCGTCAGCAGGGACAGAAGTACAGATTCTTCTACTTCGGTCCCATGTTCAGATACGAGAGGCCCCAGAAGGGGAGGTTGAGGGAGTTTCATCAATTCGGTGTGGAGAGTTTCGGGGAGGAGGCGATAGAGGAGGATTTCACGCTCATCCGTATGCTTGCGGATATCTTCGATACCCTTCACATAGACTATACGATTTCGGTCAACTCTCTGGGCTGTTCGGCCTGTATGCCGAAATATAGAGAGAGTCTCGTGCAGCATCTGCATACGCTCTCGGATGGACTCTGCGAAGATTGCAACAGAAGGATAGCGAGCAACCCGATAAGAGTTCTCGACTGCAAGAACGAAAAGTGCAAAGAGATCCTCGAGGATGCACCGAGAATCACCGACTCCCTATGTGAGAAGTGCTCCGAAGATTTCAAGCGCCTCGTTACACTTCTGGAAAAAAGCGCTCTGAAATATAGAATCGACACAGACCTCGTGCGTGGTCTCGACTACTACTCCGGTACGGCTTTCGAATTCGTAAGCGAGAATATCGGAGCCCAGAGTGCCATAGCCGGCGGAGGGCGATACGACAGACTCGTGGAGTTTCTCGACGGACGGCCCACTGCGGGAGTGGGATTCGCCATAGGTATAGAGAGAATAATGGAGCTCGTAACTATCCCCCGGAAGGGAAGAGAGGGGATATATATGGGTGCCATGATACCCGAAGCGGTGGAGGAGCTTCTCCGGCTGGCGCATGAGAAGAGAAGGAGTACGAGAGTGACGGTGGAGTACAAGGCCAAATCGCTGAAAGCCCATCTCAAGGGGGCCGACAGAGTAGGGGCCAGATACGCGGTCGTTATCGGAGAAGAGGAGGCCCAAGAGGGAGCGGTGCTCATAAGAGACCTCGAAGAGCGAAGAGATATCAAGATTCCTGCAGAGGAGTTCGCGACAAGAGAGAGTTTTTTCGATGATTAGAATCGAAACAGTCCTGAAACTTCTGCTCTTTGTCTCACTCTACACTGCAGCATCTTTCGCCGGGGAGCCCTCGGATGAAAGCGCAGTGATAGTGAAGTTGCGCAGTGGCGGAGATATCTCCTCTCTCCTGCGGGGATACGATATCGGAAAATATAGGGAGATTGCACCCGGTATCTACCGTATCGATGTGGCTGCCGATGAACGCAAGAGGCTGATGGAGTCTCTCGAAGCCGACTCGGCGGTCGATTATGTCCATCCAGATAGAAGAAAGAGAATATTATCGAGATGAGAAGAAGAGCTTCGGTACTTTTGGCCCTCTCTCTACTGCTCCTGGGCGGATGCGGTGGCGGTTCGGGAGAGGAGAAGAGCGACAGCACTCCTCCACCCAGCGAAATAGCGCCCGATGGAGAGAAATATTACTATCAGCAGTGGTATATCAACCATGACGAAGATTTCTACGAGAGTGTCGGTATAGACCCGAAGGCTGGGATAGATGCCGACTACGCTCTCTCACACTACTGCGGTGCAGGTGTGAAGATCGCCGTAATAGACGACGGGCTCGATATGAAGCATGAGGATCTTGCCGGAGCCCTAAAGGCCTCTTACGACATTGCTACAGGAGGCAGCGATGTATCCCACAGCAATCCGTGGGACTATCACGGTACGGCGGTATCGGGTATCATAGCTGCGAGGATAAACGGCAAAGGGATAGCCGGAGTGGCAGGGTGCAGTGAGTTGATATTCCTTAAATATAGAGAGAATATGAGTGATAGCGAGACGATAGAGCTCTTCGAAAAGGCCAGGGAGTTCGGAGCCGATATCGTACTTTGCAGCTGGGGTACCTACGATGTATCGGAGGCGGTGAGAGACGAGATAGTCGATCTATCAAGCAACGGCAGAGAGGGCAGGGGTATGGTCGTCGTCTTCGCGGCGGGTAACGACGACAGATATATGGGCAACGACGAATCGGCCATTCCCGAGGTGATTTCGGTAGGTGCGAGCGATATAGACAACGACAGGGCGTGGTATAGCAACTATGGAAGAAATCTCGATATACTGGCTCCGGGAGGAGACTACGACCACGCCATAACGACACTCGACGACAGCGGAGAGGTGGGAACCTCCACCATAGACCCCGACTATCTGCTCTATGACGACTACTACGGTTTCGTGGGTACTTCGGCTTCGGCCGCCATAGTGGCGGGGGCAGTGGCCCTGATGCTGGAAAAGAATCCTACTCTCAGCAGAGAGAGAATAGAGGATATTCTGAAGAAAAGTGCCTCCAAAATCGGACATTTACCCTATGAGGATGGCAGAAACGACTATTACGGCTATGGCAAACTCGATCTCGATGCGGCTATGCAGATGATTCCGTGATAGAATAACGAAAAAACCCACAAAGGAAGAGTCGATGCAGATGAGCAACAAAAGCGCCATAAGTGCGGCATGGAGTTTTTTCAAGGGCAATATAGCGCTCTCACTGGGTGCGATAGCCCTGCTGATAGGGTTGGGGATACTGCAATATACCCCTTTGATAGGTGTGATATTTTCGTTCGCTTATCCTGTCTTGAGTTTTGCCGTACAGATATATGTCGGTCGCGAGGTGCTGAGACTCTCGGCACCTGAAGAGATGGAGAGAGTCGCGGCAGATACGAAACTGTCGGATCTGTTCGGCAAATATATAGATCTGGCTATGGGTGGCTTCATGGGACTCTTCATACTCATGTTCTCTTTTTTTATGCTGATTGTTGCCTTGATAGGAGCGATAGCCGATCAAAACAAGTTGCAGGCGATAGCTGCGAGCAGTGAAGCCATAAATATAGTTCAGATACAGAGTATAATGCTCGAAGGCAAGATGCCGGTTTGGATAGTGGTTCTTCTTTTTGTTGTGCTTCTATTTCTTGCTTATATCTTTCCAGCGGTGATGGGGAGGGTGATGCTATCTGAAAATTTCACCCAGGCCTTCAAGAGTGTATTTGGCTTTTTCAGCCCAAGACTCTGGTCGGCCTCTTTCAATAGTGCTTATCATACACTCGTATTTTTCTGGTCTATTGTAGTTTTCTTCTCGGCTATCGTCGCTGGACAGTTCTTCGTGAGCATATTTCTGATACCTGTGGCGCTGGTCATACTCTACTGCATATCCATCTACAATGCCATCGTATATATCTTCGCGGCAAAACTGAGTTCATAAAAAAGTGGTCGCGCAGAGGACCCCTCCCTTTGCCTCTTGCGCCTATCGCTCTATAGTTCTATGACGGAATAGATAGGGGAGTCTATACCCTTCCTCCCCTCGAGGAATCCAAGCTCCAATATAAAACAGCACTCCACACACTCCGCACCGGCTCTCTCTATGAGTTTGGCGGCAGCGGCGGCTGTCCCTCCAGTAGCTATGAGGTCGTCGATGAGCAATACTCTGCTCCTTCGCCCCTCTTTGCAGGACTCTTCGGAGCCAAAAGCGTCTATATGTATCTCCACCTCATCGAAACCGTACTCCAGTGAGTACTTCTGAGCTATGGTGGTATAGGGCAGCTTGCCCTTTTTCCTGATAGGCACGAAGCCGCAGGATAGCCTGTCGGCCAAAATCGAGCCAAAGATGAATCCTCTCGACTCTATCCCCGCCACATAGTCTATCCCATAGTCGCGATATCTCTCTCCAAGATGGTCCATAAGCCTCTTCATGGCTTCCGGATTGTTTAGTAGAGTGCTTATATCCTTGAATTGAATACCTGGTTTTGGGAAATCGGGTATGTTTCTGATACTTTCGAGTATAAACTTCCTATCCTCTTCGGTTAAATTTTTCATAGCTTACCACCCTCCTATGCTAAAATTCGAAACCTCCGCCTTTACCTCTGTTCATACTTTTATAAACGGCATCGACATAACTCTTCCTCGTTTCACACTCCACTATTTCGGGGCAGGGCAGGCAGCTTTTGAGCTTTCTGTCGTTTTGGCACTTCTGCAGTTTTTCCCTTTCTCGAGCAAGCGCCGCTTTCCATCTGTCGTCAGCACTTTGGGTACTCATGCTATACCGTATGCCTCTCTCATTTTCGATATCTCATATTTCGAACCGAAAAAACATGGAGAGGTGGCATGGTGGTGTCCGGAATCTATCTCGAGCAGTCGTCTGCCTCTTTCGTCCACCGCTTCTCCTCCGGCCGCTTCGAATATCAGAGCGAAGGGCAGTACCTCGAAGAGTACTCTCAGCTTCCCATCCGGTTTGTCACTCGTTCCCGGATAGCTGAAAAGTCCTCCTCCCTTGAGAAGAATCTGATGCAAATCTGGAACCATTCCCCCGCTATATCTCAATCTGTAACCCTCTGCGAAAAGAGAGTCTATGAAACTCTTGTGAGTCGCAGACCAGTTTTTCTGTGTACCGCCAGGAGCGTTGAGTTTGCCCTTTTCGTTGAGATAGATATCACATTGCGAAGTGAAGAGGCCACTCCTGTCGCATTTGTAGTGGTGAACTGGTTCGCCTCTCGTCACCGTTACGAGTTCGAGTCTGGGGCCATATACCACATAGGCCGCGGCCACGAGTGTTTCGCCCGAAAGTTCATCGCCCTCGTATATGCCGAATATCGAACCTACGGAGAGGTTGACATCTACGATGCTCGAGCCATCGAGAGGGTCGTAGCAGACCGTATATTTGCCGTCTGGATGTACCTGCATCACATCCTCTTTCTCTTCACTGATGATGGTTCCAACCAGCCTGTTGCTTTTGAGAGTGTGCTCTATTATCGCATCGCTGGCTACATCCAGTTTCAGCTGGGTATCACCGGTGGCGTTGCATCTGTCGCTATATCCCAGGTCCTCCTCTTTTATCGCTTTGTCTATCTCCAGGGCTATATGCTTTATATTTTCGAAAATCGTCAACATCTTCTATCCTTTCAATCTTACGGAGTGCAGGTCTATCCACTCCACTATCTGCGAAACATCGTTCAGGTCGAGAATATCCAAGCGACTATCCAGATTGTATCGTGATATATCGATACTCTCGTCTATCGCAATCGCTTCAGAGACGGGAAGATAGCTCTCGTCTATCTCGTTTCTGAAGACGGCTATTCTGGGAAGGGGAAGGGTTTTCAAACCCTCCACCAGCAAAAGGTCGAATCCTCCGAAGAGTTCGCAAACCTCTTCTATCGATCTTCGTCTATGCGAAAAAAGAGTTGTACGATTTGGGGAGAGTACGGCGACATTCGCTCCTGTTTTGAAAAATTTGTCACTATCCTTACCTTCCCGGTCAAAAACGGCCTTATCCGAAGGATCGTGCTTTATTATGGCTATCTCCCTCTCTTGCACCAATTTGGTGGCGATTTTCTCAATCAATGTGGTTTTTCCGCTGTTTGAAGGACCTGTAAATGCGACTGCTCTATAATCCATCTTCGACTTTCGATTTTGATTTTGTTGTATTTGTATTGTAGTATATTTGTGCTGAAGAGCCGAATTTTCATTAGTCATATGATAGAATGTTTATATCAAGATATGAAAGAGAGAAGGGATGCGGGTCGAATTGAAAGGGTTGCTATTCATCGCTTTGGGGATTTCGCTGAGTATTGGGATTGACGGATGCGCTCAAGACTCGCAAAGACTGTTTCTGAAGGAGATTTCGAAAAAAAGCGCTCGCTACGAGAGTATGAGACAGACCGAAAAGGTGATACTCGGCAGTGACAAAGAGAAGGAGAAGATAGTGTTGTTGAACTACCTCTTCGACAAGGATGCGAAGAGCGAGAAGTTCATAATCTCCATCTATCCCGACGATGAAAAGCTCATAGGAGGCATCACGCTCGAAGGCTCGGCCGCCAAGTCTCTGGAAAGAATCGACAAATCCTCGGCGAAGAGATATACGGCCGGCATAGTGCCTCCGTGGTTTGTCAGCTACGAAGCGATATTCCCCAAAAAGAATCTGAAAAAATTCAGACTTATGATTCCGGACGGGAGAGATGAAAAGAGTATCTTTTTCTACAAAGAGAGAAGATATATAGTAGATAAGAAGAGGATAGGTAAAATATTCTGATACCCGAGCCATGAGAGAGTAGTACTAGGCTCAGTGCGGGTATTGTGCTACTCTTTTTTTCTCACGACTCTAGCGTTCAATCTGCGAAGTTTGCCCTCTAGGTCGTCGTATCCTCTGTCGAGATGGTATATTCTGCGTATTCTTGTCGTGCCTTCGGCAGCCAGTGCGGCGAGCACCAGAGCGGAACTCGCTCTAAGGTCGGTCGCCATCACATCGGCACCGTAAAGTTTCTCTACCGGTTTGACAGCCGCGACATTTCCTTTGAGCCAGATGTCCGCACCGAGTCTGTTGAGCTCGCTCACATGCATGAAGCGGTTTTCGAAAAGCCTCTCTTCTATCAGACTCTCTCCCTGTGCAAGAGTCGCGACAGCCATGAATTGAGCCTGCATATCGGTTGGGAAACCGGGATACTCGGCAGTTACTATATTTACCTCCGTCAAACTATCGGCGGGGAAGATAGTGATAGAGTCGTCCTTTATCTCGAAATCGCAACCCATCACCCCCAGTTTGTCTATGGTTGTCTGTATATGTTCGATATTGACCCTCTCGAGAGTTATTTGCGAGTATGTGATGGCACCTGCACAGAGATAGGTTCCCGCTTCGATTCTATCGGGGATGATGGAGATATCTTTCGTAAACTCCAGTGCTCTGCCTCCCGAGCCGTGAATCTTTATCCTGCTGCTTCCGACCCCCTCCATCTCTATGCCGGCACTCATGAGCATCTCGCACAGCTGTATGATTTCCGGTTCTCTCGCGGCGTTTATAATCTCTGTAGTCCCGTGTGCCATCGAGGCGGCCATAAGTACATTCTCGGTCCCGCCAACCGTGATTTTATCGAAGATTATTCTACTACCGTGCAGTCCTTCGGGAGCCTCCGCCCTTATATATCCGCCTTTGATCTCTATATGGGCACCCATCGCCTCCAGTGCCTTGAGATGCAGGTCTATCGGTCTTTGGCCGATGGCACAGCCGCCGGGCAGACTCACTTCGCATACTCCGAATCTCCCCAAAAGGGGGCCGAGTACGAGGATGGAGGCTCTCATTTTGGAGACAATCTCATATACCGCTCTCGTAGATACGATATCGGAGTTGTCAATCTCCACCAAATCCTCTCCTCTTCCGACTTTGGCACCGAGCATTTCAAGTAGTTTCAAAAGAGTGCGAATATCCACCACATCTGGTAGATTTTTCAGGCGTGTCTTACCTTTGCAAAGCAGGGTGGCGGCGATTACGGGAAGAGCGGCGTTTTTCGCTCCAGATATTTTTATCGAACCCTGTAGTCTCTTGCCGCCTTCTATTTCAAGATAATCCATAATATCATATCCCTGTTGTAATTTGCTATATTTTCGGAATGCAAATTCTACCCAGATATATCGAATTTTGTACTTGATATTTCAAAATAATGGTTTTGATATTTTCATATATGTTTAATATTAAATAGTGTAATATGCCATATATACTTTGATGGAGCGAAGAATATGGCAAACACCCTCGAGCGTCTCAGAGCCTTGAATCTCAAACTCGATGAGAAGTTGCGTGAAATGAGAGATGACGAGAATGGCCATACCGACAAAAAAGACCTTTCCGAGACGGATGAGAATGATTTCGTCGTGGAGGGCGACAGCGATTTGGATGAGTCGCAAAGAGTGGAGAGGCTCTCGAAAATCCTTATCGACAATCTGGGTTTCGACCCAAACAGAGAGCCAGTTAGAAACAGGAATATAAAAAGAATGACCGAGCTCTATCTCCGACTCGACATTGCGAAGAAGATAGAAGAGTATGGCAAAATAATGATCTACAAGGCTATGAATATAAGTGGTATAGGACTAAAAGAGGAGGATTTCGGCGAGATAAGAGAGGGAAAGTATGTCCAGATAATAGCGATAACTTATGAGCCCGACAAAAACGGCAAGAAGAAAGCCAAAAATATTTCACTCGCATACTTCGGAAAGGCGGAGAGTCTCGAAGAGAAGAGAAAGAACGAAGTTATAGAGTTTGTTCTAAGATGGAGATATGAAAAAGCCTTTCAGAATCTGGAGCACTACAAACATCTCATAGGTCGCCTCAAACCGATGAATAGACTCTTTTAGTAAATTGAAATTATAAAGAAATATAAAAATAGTTTTCGATAAAATCATCTTCAAATTTTTATGTGAGAGGAAGAAAATGAATATAGAAGTCACTACGGAAAGTCTGCTCGTTCAGCTCGGTTATCCTGTAAAGGATGCTACGGTGTCACAGATGGAGAGAATTGTCGCCAATATGAAAAATTTCGATAAGTTTGCTAAACATATCATTTCGCTCAACGACGAGTTGAAGAGATTTAGCGCTATTGTGGCGATGTCCAACTCCAACGACTATCTCAAGATAAAATGTGACAGCAAAGATGAAGAGGAGATTGCCGCCTTCGAAGATATCGTCAAACACTGGAGCGAAAAGTATAAAATCGAACTCCAAAAGGTTGATGGTAAACATACTTACTATATTATTGGTCAAAACTAAATCCCATGCCGCTGAGCCAGCTCAACGAGGAGCAGTTTGCAGCGGCAAGCGCACCTTTGGGTTACAATCTCGTGATAGCGAGTGCCGGTACGGGGAAAACCTCCACCATCGTCGGCAGAATCGCCTATCTTCTCAAAGAGGGAGTCCCGCCCGAAAAAATCCTTTTGCTGACATTCACCAATAAAGCCGCCGGAGAAATGATAGCCCGACTGGGCAGATATTTTCCCCAAAAGACGGTCGGCGCCATAGAGGCCGGCACTTTTCATGCCGTCTGCTACAGATGGCTTAAAAAATATCGACCCTCGGTCGCACTCAAACAGCCGGCTGAATTGAAAACCCTTTTCAGAAGTATATACGAAAAGAGAAATTTCAAGCGTATCCCTTCAGATAGCGAGCCTTTTTCCGCCACTTTTATCTATGATATGTACAGCCTCTACCAAAACTCCTCTCTCGGGACTTTCGACAGCTGGTTTTTGCAGAAGTATCCCGAGCATGAGGGTCTGATGGATGCGTATCTTGATATTATTAATGAATATGAAGAAACGAAGGAGGAGTACGGTTTCGTATCTTTCAACGATCTCATCGTTCATACTAATAAATATATGAATGAGCTCGAACTCTCTCTCGAAGAGGTACTCGTAGATGAATATCAGGATACGAACACTCTTCAGGGAGCCTTTATCGACGAGATAGCTTCTCCATCGCTTTTCTGTGTGGGAGATTACGACCAGAGTATCTACGCCTTCAACGGTGCGAATATAGAGAATATCTCCACCTTTACCGAAAGATATCCCGATGCCAGAGTATATACGCTCGTAAAAAACTACAGATCTAAGGCACCCATTCTCTCTCTCGCCAACAGGGTGATAGAGAAGAATCCCAGAATATACCCCAAAACTCTGGAGGTGGGACGCAAAGAGAGTGCGAAAGCTCCCGTTCTTCTCGTCTTCGACGAACTCTTTACGCAGTATCACTCCATAGCGCGCAAAATAGGGGAGGGGAGTACGGATTACGAAGATATAGCTGTCATTTTCAGAAACAACTCCAGTGCGGACGGGATAGAAGCCAGTCTCAGAGAGCTTGGAATACCGAGCAGGAGAAAGGGGGGAACGAGCTTCTTCGAAGCCAGAGAGATCAAATTTCTGCTCGATCTTCTCAGCCTTCTGCACAATCCGAAAGATATGATGGCCTTTATTCATATTTTTGAATATGGCAACGGCATAGGTTCATCTCTGGCCAAAGAGCTCTTTCAGTCTCTGGTACATTTCGGAGAGGGAGAACTTATCGACGGCACACTCAGGCCGACTCTCAACACGCTCCCCAAACTCAATCCCAACAAAAATGTCCAGCTCGGACTCTTCGACGACGACCTAGAGGTTGGTTCGGCCAGCCGCTTCAGCGGTATGGGGTTCGACAGGGATATACTCTCACACCCTGTCGTGAAGCATCCCCGCCTGAATGCGGACGGTCTGAGATTTTTCATCGATTTTAGAACTTTACTCGAAGCGATAGAGAAGGAGGAGCATCCCCGAAGGGTTTTGAGAAAGGCTATCTCCTCGTCTCTCTACGAAAGGGTGGTCAATACACTCTCCGGACAGAGAGCAAAACTCAAAAGCGGAGAGATAGACAGATTCAAAATGGAGGAGAGTAGGGAGAAGATATATGCGAAGGCCTCTTTGCTGCTCGAACTCTCATCGCAATATAGAGAACTCGGACGATTCGTAAACGCCATGATTCTCGGAGGAAACGAACTCAGCGAGGGTAGCGGTGTCAATCTTTTGACGGTGCACGCCTCGAAAGGTCTGGAATTTACCGAAGTCTATGTGGTGGACCTGATGGATGGCAGATTTCCCAATCGCAAACTCATGAGTAGAAGCGGGGGTGATATGGAGGAGGAGAGGAGACTCTTCTATGTGGCTGTAACGAGGGCCAGAGATATGCTCTATCTCTCCTATGCCAAATACGACAGAGTCAGGAAGATGGATTTCAAACCGTCACCCTTTCTCGAAGAAGCGGGATTGATAGAGAGGGCGAAAGAGAGTGCTATGATATAATTGCACAAACAATATGAAGGATAGTCATGAGTGACAAAAGAGTGAAACATCTCGAAAAGATCAAAGAGGCTATAGATAGGTCCGAATTGAGCGAAGAGGAGAAGAGCAATTCGTTCAAACATATAGAGGAGTGGTATGAAGAGGATAGGGCGTTTGGAGCCCTCTATGAGAAGCTCTCCGAAATCTCACCCAAAATAGAGGCCCTTCTTAACGAACTCGGCCTCATATGAACTTCGAAACCCACAGGGAGGCAAAAATCGTGCTTCTGCCTCCCGCCATAATGAGCTGGATTTACCTCATCGCATCTTTATGCAGCTCCAGAAGATATCCACATGTTTTTCGAAGAGCATTCCGGCCGCGGAGGTCGATTTCCCGTCGATTTTAAGAAGGATTATCTGACTCTGGTAGAAAAATAGCGGTGCAAAAAACTCGTTTGCCAGCATCAGAGGGTCGCTCGATTTTATCATCTCCTCCTGCATCATCATGAAAAATATCACCGAAAGCTTTTTGACATTGCTCTGATAGAAGTGCTCGTAGTATAGCTCTCTTATATTCTCTTTTCTGTAAAGCTCTTGCATAAGCAGTCTGAAGAGTGCTTCGCTTTGAGAGTTGAGACCGAGAGAGCTGAATGTCTCCACTATATCTTCGAGCACTTTTTTGCCTCCCCGATATACCTCTCTGGCATCTTTGTCGGAAAACATCTTCACTATCGCGGAATCCATAAGAGTCTCCACGAGTCTCTCCAGTATCTCCTGTTTGCTTTTGAAGTGATTGTATATGGCTCCCTGTCCTATGCCTACGGCCTTTGCTATATCTCTCATCCCTGTAGCGTCGTAACCCTTTTGCGAAAAGAGTCTCAATGCCTCTTTTTCGATTCTCTCTTTTGTATCACCGCCTTTGGCTTCTCCCGCACTGGTCATGATTTTACTCCTCAAAATATATATCGTAATTTTACAGAACATTCGTTCATATGTCAATGAACACCCGTTCTGTTTGATGTGAACGAGTGTTCATCCCGTTTTTTCTCCAATTTTCGGCAATTTGAGATAATTTGATAGTACACAAGGAAGGGGGAAGAGGAGATATATCTTTTTGACAGAATGTATATTATGTTAACCAAGAGCTATATTTCCAGCTCTCCATCCGAAGATGGGCGAAATCTATACGATACTCCTACGCCGTATTCTCTCTCCTCATAGCAGTTCGGAGGCACTTTTGAGTATATCTATCCCGAACTTCTCTCTCAGAGAGTGCACATATCTGTCTATCTTTTGCATCTTCATATCTCTCTCTATCTCCATGAGCGACAATACCCTGGGATTTACCGAGGTGAAACCGGATACGCCAAGAGATATCTTTACAACCCGCAGTGTGGGCTGGTCTATACGGAAAAAGATATCTCTCAGATATCTTTTGAAGAGATTCTCGCTAAAGAGCCTATCCACCCTTACACTCTCTTTTCTCTTCACTCCATACTCGTAGGCTATTTTCAGATAGTATATCGTGGGATTGACTCCAAGTCTCGATACCATATAGGATATATGTCTGGCCATGACCATAATACGCCTCGAGAGTTCATCTCTATTTGCAAGGGGGTCGAAGGTTCTGCTTATACCTATCGATTTTCTGAGGCCTTTTCTCTCTATACCCTCTCTATCGTCCCCCATGATTCTATGATAGAGAGTCATACCATATACCCCCCAACTGTAGAAGAGTCTTTTGTGCATCGCTATCTCTCCGAGTCTCTCGATACCCCTGCTCTTCAATCTCCTCCTATAGCCCCGCCCTATTCCGGGAAAATCCTCTATCGGAATATTCTCTATGAACTCCCCTATATCTTCCACACGATATATTCCGTAGGGTTTGGCGAAAGATGTGGCTAGTTTGGCTATCCATTTGGCCGAAGATATCCCTATGGAGACAGGTATATGGAAACGCTCCTGAATATCTCTTTGTAGAGTTTCGGCGACATCTGTCGGGCTCTCTTTATCACTATCGGGCAGTCGAATGAAAAACTCGTCTATACTGTACTGCTCCACTTCGGGAAAGATACTCTGCAAAAAGCTATCTATGGAGTGGGATATTTCATGATAGAAGAGCATATCCGCCGGCACCACCTTCAGTCTCGGGCATAGCCGGAGTGCGACGGCAAGAGGCATACCGGTCTTCACCCCCATCGCTCTGGCTTCATAGCTGGCGGTCGTCACGATACCTCTTATCTTCCTTTCTCCCCTACTCCGCTCCACGAAGGTGTTTTCGAAATCTCTCTTTTGCTCGTCGTAGAAGACGGGAGTCACAAAAGAGCCTTCGTTGAGATTCATCAACCTTGTCTCTCTGCGTCTCTTTTCGAATATTTTCAGATCGCTGCGCCCTCCCACGGCGGCCGGTACACCCCGTAGAGAGGGATTGCGGCTCCTTTCGGCGGATATGAAAAAACTGTCTATATCCATATGCAGAAACACTATGCAGCCCTCTTTTTCAGACTATTCGGAATATACGGAGATACCGGATTCCGAGAGTATCAGAGCTGCGATATCCTTCATTCCCTCTCTATACGCACTCTTTTTCATATGTTCTACCTTTTTCATCTCTTTTGCGATATTCTCGACGAATTCACTCCCCAGCTCCTTCTCCCTCTTCATATAATATTCACTCAGACGGCAAAGCCATTGCAAGAGAGCTATCTCTCCTTCGAGATAGCGCGAATCTACGGAGCTCTTTTTGCCGTATAGTCTGTTCGTCAAAAGATTGAAAGCCTTTTCGTTTATCTTCTCGAATATCTCCATATAGCACTTCATCACATACTCCTGCTATTTTTATGGGATAATTTTTACATGAAGATATATCTTTTGACAAAAATATTTCAAAATGAAATTTCAATACAACTCCAGATGTCACTATGACTCTAATGAAAGTCGAACGGATAACTTAGAAATTTCTGGCGTTTTTGAACTCCGCCACTTCACTATCGACCATGGCGTCTATCATCCGTATATAGAGATCGTTTATGAGGTTGGGAGAGAGCCCGAGTTCTATCGCTCTGCTGCGTACCCGGTTTATGACATCTTCTATTCGCTCGTCGGCCTTTATTTCGTCGATGGAGTTTTTGAAGTGGGCCAACTGCTTGATATATGCGTTGCGCTCCGCTATGAGCTCTACGATTCTGTCATCGAGCCTGTCTATCTCCTTTCTGGCCTCTTCGAGAGAATTACACTTTTTTATCTCCATGCCTACTCCTTCTCCATTTTGCGATTATTATAACAGAAAGAGTGAAACTACAGCTCCACCCTCCAGCATACGGCGATCTTTTTTATGGAGATATCACGCTTTTTCACCCTGATGGAGAAGCTCTCTATCTCATAGTTGTCGATATCGTACTTCAGGGCCACTTTTTCTATATTTTCGGCAAGTTCTCTCTCCAGTTCGTCGAGTTTCTCCACTATAGCCTCTCTCTCCCGTTGGGCCCTGCTCAAATCGGAGCTCTCTTTGAGGACTCTCGACCCCCTGTTTATGGCCGTAGCTATGCCTCTCGTTTTTCCGCCTCCAAAAAGCGCCCCAATCAGAGATACACCGGCTGTGATGATGGATGAGCTACGATCGCTCCTCTCCTTCTCTATCTTCGCCTCTGCTCTTCGCAATCTCTCTATCAGTCTCTCTTCCCTGGAAGAGAAGCTCTTTTTCAGTTTTTCGAGCTCGAGCTCTCTCTTCTCTTCGAGTACATCTGCAACTCTTATTCTGAAAGACTTTTCGCTCTCATGAAGCTCCGACTCCATTCTGAGCCTTCTAACTCTGAAAAGTTGCAGTTTTTCGTTGCGATAGAGCCACTCCTTCAGCAGGAGCGTACTTCTTACGAGTCCACTGTCACGCAAAAGCTCATCGGGCAGAGGACGAAATTTCGCTCCCACAGGTGCCACAGGGGAGAGATTTCCGAACTCTTCATCCTCTCTTTCGGCCTCCTGCCAATCGATAGTCCCGTTTTCATGGAGGTCCAGTCGGAATGTCGCACTATCCGTAAACTCTATACCTCTTCTCGCATCATGGAAATAGAGCTCCGTCTCGGCTTCGAGAAAGGCTCTATATCTGCCGATAGCGGCGAAATCCTCCTCGAAGAGCTGCTTCGCCGAAGGTACCACCGGGGGATATGTCAAAAACTCTCCCTCGCCCTGGGCAGCCTGCCACAGTTGCGACTCGCCCTCGCTTTCGAATCTACCTTCCATCAATTCGCCGATCTCCTTCGCATCGAGCGGTCCTTTGAGGTAGCTCAGTACCCATCTCGTGGCGAAGAGTCTCAAATCTCCGGATGAGGCGCTCTTCATGAGGAAGGTTCTTTTGGGCATTCCGGCCAGAAGGGCCTTTATCCTCTTTTTGAGCTCGGCACTCTCCTTTCTGCCGCGCAGAGCGTCTATCACCTTCTCTATATCCTTGGAGCTTTGCAGTCGTCCTATGAACCAGGTACCGATATTGGATAGTCCTCTATAATCTATATCCACCGGATTCTGTGTGCTCAGAACCACTCCCACACCGAAGGCTCTTGCCTGTTTGAGCAGTGTGAGCATAGGCTCTTTGGAGGGAGGATTGGCTACCGGCGGAAAATATCCGAAAATCTCGTCCATATATAGCATCGTTTTCAACCTTCCGCTTCCGCCGCTTCTTCTCATCCACGATATGAAAGAGTTCAGAAGCAGCGTTACGAAAAACATCCTCTGCGAATCGGAGAGGTGGGAGATGCAGAAGATGGCTATTTTCGCCTTTCCCGTGCTGTCGTAGAGCAGATTCTGCATATCGAGACTCTCTCCCCTCATCCAGCTTTCGAAACCGGGCGATACGAAAAGTGCATTGAGCCTGGCGGCGAAACGCATACGCTCTTTCGAAGGGTAGAAAGTCTCCAGAGGCAGGATACCTATCTTCCTGAATGGGGGCTCCATTATTCTCGATATTATGGCTTCGAGACCGGGAGACTCTCCATCGCTCCACGCCTTCGCCAATATCTGAGAGAGCAGTATATACTCCCTGGACTCCAGAGGATCGGCCTCTATATCTAGGAGGGCGAGTATGGCGGCTACGGTATTTTTGATATACGAAGCCAGAGCCTCTCTATCTTGCATTATCTTCTGTGAGGGTCTGGCGATGGAGGAGACGAGGTCTATCGGTATTCCGGAGGATGAGCCCGGAGTGTATATGGACTTCTCTACCGAGGCCAGTCTCGCCGCCCTCGCCGGACTCTGATCCCATGACATTATCCCCTCTTTCCAGGTTTTGGCCCTCTCTTTGGCATACTCCAGGGGATCTTTGTCGCTCTCCCTAGCCTCCCTCTCCACCCATGGCAGGAAATTTTCGGCCCTGAAATCGGGATCGACCAGACATAGATTGCCCATATCTCCTTTCGGGTCTATCACTATCACCGGTATATTGTCTATGGCCGCCTCTTCTATGAGTGTAATGCCAAGACCGGTTTTGCCGCTTCCTGTCATTCCTATGATGGCGGCATGGGTGTTGAGCTCCCTGTTTTTAAGGAGTGTAGGATTCATACTCCTTTGCATACTCTGCATATCTACATCTCTACCGAGATAGAACAGACCCGCTTTCTCGTATATCTCTTCCACTGCAAACCTTTCCGCATCTTACTCCGAAAGAAGTTTCATCAACTCCTGTGCATCCACAATCTTCTCACCGCCTTCGGCCTTGTCGTATATCCCTTTCTGTATGGCGCTCTTCGTCTCCTGGAGTTCGAGTATCTTCTCCTCTATGGAGTTTTCGACGATGAGCTTATATACGAACACCGTCTTTGTCTGCCCTATACGATATGCTCTGTCGGTCGCCTGATTCTCCACCGCCGGATTCCACCACGGGTCATAGTGTATAACCGTATCGGCCTCCACGAGATTCAGCCCCACTCCGCCCGCCTTGAGACTTATCAGGAAGACTCTGCACTCATCTTCGCCGAACTTCTCTATCGCAGCTTCCCTGTCTCTCGTGCGGCCGGTGAGTTTGCTATATTCTATCCCTCTCTTGCGCAGCTCATCCTCCAGAATGGCAAGCATTGTCGTAAACTGGCTGAATACGAGAATCTTGCGCCCCTCTTCGAGCAACTCTTCGAGCAGTTCGAAAAACATCTCCCTCTTCGCGGACTCTTTCACACTCTTTGCATGCGACATCGAAAGCAGAGCGGGGTCGCAACACACCTGTCTCAGCTTCAGCAGGGCATCGAGTATCGTTATGTGGGATTTGGCGAGCCCCTTTTTGGCTATCTCCTCTCTCACCTTCCCTTCCATCGCTATTCTGATATTTTCGTAGAGTAGTGACTGAGCCTTGCCGAAGGGGACTTTTCTGAGAATTTCTATCTTGCGTGGCAATTCTTCCAGTACCTCGTCTTTCGTACGCCTCAGCACGAAAGGAGCTATCTTTCTCCTGAGCTGTCGCGAGACACTCATATCTCTATCTTTCTCTATGCGGTTTTGGTAAATCTTTTTGAAATGAGAGAGACTGCCGAGAAAACCGGGCATAAGAAAATCGAATATCGACCAGAGTTCTCCGAGATGGTTCTCCATCGGTGTACCCGTCAGCGCCAGTCTATATCGGGCTTCGAGTCTCTTTACGGCCATACTTATCTTGGCTCTGGGATTTTTTATCTTCTGCGCCTCATCGAGAATGACACTGAAAAACTCCATCTTTTCCAGAGTATGGATATCCCTTTGTACAATCTGATATGAGGTGAGGACTATATCGCAATCCTCTATCTTCTCATAAAGCGCCTCTCTGTTGGGACCGTAGAGAGAGATATATCTCATATTGGGCACGAACTTCTCTATCTCGTTTTTCCAGTTGCTCAGCAGGGATGTGGGCATGATGATAAGCGAAGGTTTTTCGCTCTCGCAAGACTCTTTCGCTTTCTGCAGAAAGGCCAGTGTCTGAAGAGTCTTGCCCAGCCCCATATCGTCCGCCAATACTCCTGCGAATCTGAATCTGTATAGAAAATGGAGCCACGAAAGCCCCTCTTTCTGATAGGCTCTCATAGATGCTTTCAGATTTTTGGAAGGCTCTATCTTCTCTATGCCGTCGAAATTTCGCAGTTGACGGGAAAGAATCGACAACTCCCTGCTCCCTTTCCATACTATGTTCGAATCGTCGAAATCGCATAATAGATGGGCGTTGTAGGGTGCCACCTCTATCCTCTCTTCCCCTTTTCTGCGATCGTAAAGCTCGTAGAGTGTCTGAAGTACGGGTTTGACTTTGTCCGCTTCGAGATGTACGAAGTGCCCCTCTTCAAGAGGCAGGTTTATATATGGCGGCAGATCTTCGGGAGTGTCGAACTCTCTGATGAGAGAGGCCACGAGAGGTACCAGAGAGATTTTCCCGCTACCGAAATCTATATTGAACGAGAGTTCGAACCAGTCGGAGGTATCGCTTTTGAAACTTTCGGCCTCCATCACCACATCGTATTCGAAGCGCCACTTCTCATCCTCTTTCATCTCGACGACCCACCCTTCGCTCCTCAGGGTGGGAATCTCCTCTTCGATAAATCTTCTCCACTCCTCTATGCCTCTTTGACTGTGAGGATTGTAGACGACACGATATCTCGAACCGGAAAAACCATCGACTTGCAGAGAGCTTCGGTCGAGTCTCTCCATCAGCTTCTCTTCGGAGTGGATTTTCCGCTCTATCAGAACCGTTTCGGCACCAAAGTGCTCATAGTTGCGACTTAGAACGGGATGTGGCTCTATCCTGACACCTTCGTAATCGAAAAAGAGATCCACTCCGAAACCGCCTTCGGGATCCCGCCTTACGACGAGTACTCCGAGAGGTTCGCTATCTATCTTCCGAATCTCCATCAGCTCTTCCGGCATCGAAATCGGCAGTTTGGGCAATCTTTCGAAGCTCGATTTCAAAAAGCTGCGCAGATGCTCCTCCTCTATCTCTGGAGAGGAGAGGAGATGCTCGAGTATCTTCACATCCATAGAGCTTTCGAGACGATGAATCGTGGCCTTTCGGCGATCGATAGCATATACGGGATCGCTATATATGAGTGCATAGTCGTCGAGATTGCCGACTATCGAATATCTGCCATCCTGCGATCTCTTCCATTCGAATACCGGATATATCGGCTCGTTCGAAAAGCGTAGAGGCACCTTCTCTCCATCGTAGAAAGCCGCTCCGGTCTCCACTATGAGTTCGAGCACCAGACTCCCCAACTCTCCTTTGAGAGAGGGGGTGGCAGACCACTTTTCATCTATCATCGCAGCGAGAATCGAGATGATGTTTCTATCTTTGTCGCTGAGGTAACTATATTTGGAGAGATAGGGATATTTGATGATTTCATACATATTCACCTTCGCTCCCTTGCTGTATCCACCCTTTTTCAGCTTTTTGGCTCTGAATAGTCGCAAATCCTCCACGAAAGAGCCTTCGCTATAGAGTAGGTGGTAGTGGAGCCTATACTCCTTCTCCTCCTCCTTGCCACTTCCGTCTCTGTCTCTCTCCTCTTTTTCGAGAGAGAGTTCGACGAGTCTGTCCAACCACGGTATATCACTTCTGGGAGGCAGTTTGGAGTATCTCTCGGCCACCTCGAGACAGACAGCCACCACATGTTTGCAGTCGTACTCCACGGGACACTCGCACAGACCGTCTATACTTATCTCCTCGCCCTCTCTCTCCACATTTATCGCCTGCTGATAGACTCTGTTGCCACTCCCTCTGACGAAGGAGCGTATCACATAACTGTCATCATCTTCGATTTCGATGTCAAAGTCCACCACCCGGCCTTTTTTGTAGTAATCCAGACCTTTGCGGAAATCCGAGCTGAAGGCGAAATCTTCTATATCTTCTCTACTTATCGGAAAAGGCGGAATCACTTCGCCACGAACTCTCTTTTTGCTATCTTTACTATCTCGCATAGGGCAATCAATCCACTCGTTTCATCCCCACCCATACAGCTTCGCTACGGATGTGAATTTAAAATTTGAAATATTCATTATAGCATAAAAATGTAATAATAATGTATATTACTTTTATCGAAAAAATCAAACTTTATCAAGAGTGGGGGTTATCGAGCTATCGAAAATGGTGACTTCTGCATGGGAATCTGAAGCTGTTCGAAGAATTTGTTTGCGCGAATACATTTATTTTTAGGCCCAAAGTTCGGGCTATCTTTTCCACACGCTCTCTCATGTCGGGAGAGAAGGCCACAAGCATCTCGTACTCCTCCCCGCTAAGCCCCTCTTCATCGGTTATATTTTTTAATATATCGATACCTGTATCGTTGATATCGAGAAGTTTGTTGCAGTCGCAAAAGAGACCGTCGGATATATCCATCCCAACCCTCAGACAGTCTCGTGCGCGGTAGATGAAATCGCTTCTGAGGCACGGCTCGTAAAATCTCGAATCGGCAGCTATCGTCTCACCTCTCATGAGTCTGTTTAAATCTCTTGCAGACTCCCCGATAGTGCCGGTATAGGCGAGAAGGTCACCGTCGCGCAGCCCCTTTCGGTAGAGCGGATTTTCCGATCTGGAAATCAGGCTTACCGATATGCACAGAAGCTCGCCGCCTATCGTATCTCCTCCGATAATCTCGCAGCCGTAATCGGCGGCCGTCTGTTCCATAGAGAGCACGAGCTCCTCTATCTCCCTCTCACCCATCCAGGGAGGGATGGATAGAGTCACGAGCGCATAGAGTGCTTTGGCGTTCATAGCCACCGCGTCGGAAATATTGACCAGCATCGCCTTCCTTCCTATCTGTGCCGCACTCATCCACTCTCTTCTGAAATGGCTGCCCTCACAGAAAGCATCCGCGCTATATACCGTCTCGCCTATCACTGCCGCATCGTCTCCGATATGAGCCGAGCTCAGTCTGCCTATCAAAAAACTCTCTTTGTCCATCCGCACATCTATACCGTTTTTCGCAGATTCTAACGAAAAAACGAAAAACTTTCTCTACAGTCTATATATTTTTTAATATATACGGAGGATTTGGCTCCCTCCTCTCTCCCGACGATAACGAAAGGTAACACTTTCATATACATCCCCGTTTTCGGAGGAGATTATTAAACGCTCCTATATCAGCAAATAGCTATAATATGCCAAATTCACGAGAAGGACCGTAGCATATGAAAATCGACGATGTAAAGATATATGAATACGATGCTGTAATCGTAGGCGCGGGGCTTGCCGGACTCGCTGCTGCCAAAGAGCTCAAAGAGGCCGGCAAGAAGGTGGCCGTAATCACCAAACTCCATCCGCTTAGAAGTCACTCCGGTGCCGCGCAGGGAGGGATAAACGCGGCTCTTGGAGAGGGAGACTCCACGGAGCTCCACGAATTCGATACGGTCAAGGGAAGCGACTATCTCGGAGACCAGGACGCAATCGAACTGATGTGTCAGAGTGCCCCCGAGACAATCAGATGGGCCGAGAGGATGGGAGCGGTCTTCTCCAGAAGCGAAGACGGCAAGATAGCCATCAGACCCTTTGGCGGACAGTCCAAGCCCAGAGCTTGTTATGCCGCCGACAGAACGGGACTTACTCTCCTGCAGACAATCTACGAGCAGGCTTTCAGAGCGGGTATAGAGGTATTCGACGAATGGTATTGCGCCGATCTTCTCTATGAGAACGGCAAGGTCAAAGGTATAGCCGCTTTCAATATCAGAAACAGCGAGCCTGCAATCTTCAACGCCAAAGTGACGATGTTCGCCACCGGAGGATACGGAAGAGCCTTCAAAATCAACTCGAACGCCCACGCCAATACGGGCGACGCTCTCTCCATCGTAGCCCGCAGAGGTCTCCCTCTCGAAGATATGGAGTTCGTACAGTTCCACCCAAGCGGTCTCGGCGGTTCTGGGATATTGATCTCCGAAGCGGCCAGAGGAGAGGGAGGAAGACTCTTCAACAGCGAAGGCGAAAGGTTCATGAGCAAGTACGCGCCCAATGCGATGGAGCTCGCCTCCAGAGATGTCGTGAGCCGTGCAATCATGCAGGAGATAAGAGAGGGTAGAGGTGTGGGCCCCAACAAGGATGCCGTATATATCGACCTGACACACCTCCCCAAAGAGACGATTCTGACCAAACTTCCCGAACTCCGAGAGCTCGCCATAACCTTCCTCGGACAGGATATGCTCAAAGAGCCCATAATGATAGCGGCTACGGCACACTACTCCATGGGCGGTATTCCCGTCACCAAGCGCTGTCAGGTAAAATCCTCTCCCACCGAAACGGTCGAAGGCTTCTACGCGGCCGGAGAGTGCTCGTGCGTCAGCGTCCACGGTGCCAACAGACTCGGCGCCAACTCTCTGCTCGAAGCTCTCTTCTTCGGTCGCCAGGCCGGTCGCGCCATGCTCGAAGACCTCTCTGATATAGAGTTCGAAAAGGCGGACAAAAAGGATGCGGCCGCTATGATAGAGAAGGTAGAGCGCATCAGGAGCAACAATGGAGACGAGAGAGTCCCAGACCTTAGAGAGGAGTTGCAAAGAAGTATGACGAACGATGCCGGTGTCTTCCGTACCGAAGAGTCTCTCGCAAGACAGAAAGAGAAGCTCACACAACTCTACGAGAGATACAAAAACATAAGAATAGACGACAAATCCAATATTTACAATACAGACCTGCAGGAGGCTATCGAGCTCGGTCACATGATCGATTTCAGCCTCTTCATAGTCGAGGGCGCCCTTGCCAGAAAAGAGAGCCGCGGAGCCCACTATAGAGAGGACTATACACAAAGAGACGACGAAAACTTCCTCAAGCATACATATGCTAGGTTCGACGGAGAGTACGAATTGACACTCGAATATGGAGATGTCGTTCTCGGTAAATTCGAGCCACAAGAAAGAAAATACTAAGGAGCCGCCAGATGAGTACCCGAAATGAAGAGACGACAAAGGTAGAAACTCGAAAAGTGACGCTCAAAGCGTTTCGTTTCAATGCGGAGACCGACTATCTGCCATACTACAAAACCTATGAGATGGAGGTGGGCAAGGATGAGCTGATTCTCGACCTGCTCAACAGAATCAAATGGGAACACGACGGCTCCTTCTCTTATAGAAGAAGCTGCCGCCACGGTATATGCGGAGCTTGCGGTATCAAGGTCAACGGCAAGGCCGTCCTCTCATGCAAGCAAAACGCCATGGAGCTTGTGGAGCTCTTCGGAGACGAACTGGTCTTGGAGCCTCAGAGCAAAAAGAGAGCCATCAAGGATATGATAATAGACAAGGGCGACTTCTGGGAGAAGCATGCGGCCGTAAAACCCTATGTCGAAGCCGAGGTCGACCCCCATCCCAAGAGCGAGACCTTGATGTCTCCGGCGGATGTGGAGAATTTCCTCGATGCCGACTACTGCATACAGTGCGGTTCATGCCACTACGCCTGCCCTGTCGTGGAGATAAACGAAGACTACCTCGGGCCTGCCGCCTTCGCCGCCGCATACCGCTTCAGTGTTGACCCAAGAGACGAAGCGGGCAGAGAGAGGCTCGAAACCACCGCCGAACTCGGACAGGGTGTATGGGACTGTGTAAAATGCTTCGAGTGTGTGGAAGCCTGCCCCAAAGATGTCAATCCGATAGAGAAGATAAGCAAACTGCACAATATGCAGTTCGAGCACCATGTGGCGGAGCGCAATGTGGCCACCAAACATGCCGAAGGATTTATCCGCTCCATAGAGAAATATGGCTACCTCGACGAGCAGGATATCGTGCTCTACTCCGAAGGTCTGGGTGTCGTCAAACATCTGAGCGAAGCTCTCAAGATGATAAAAGCCGGCAAAGTGCATCCTTTCGACTTCAAAAAGACGAAGATGCCACGAAGTGAGAATCTCGAAGAGATACAGAAGCTTATCGAAATTTCGAAAACGAACGAACTATAGGAAGGAAGCGCTATGAGTAAACTTAAATATGCCCTCTATACAGGATGTACGGCACGCGAATCTACACCGGAACTTCTCTCGTCCACCCTCGCGGTAGCGAAAAAGCTGGATATCGAGCTGGTACTTCTGAACGAAGCCAGCTGTTGCGGTGCGAGCCATCTGCAGGATTTCGACGAATTCCTCGCGCTTGTCCTCAACGCCCGCAATATATGCTACGCCGAGAAGCTGGGACTGCCCATGGTGACTATCTGCAACACATGCCAGCTCAATACCGTCATGACCAAAGAGAGACTCGACCACGACCCCGAGCTCAAAGCGAGAGTCAACGAAAAACTCGCCGAAGTTGGACTGGAATACAAAGGTACAAGCAGTGTCAGACACTTCCTGTATGCGTTGATAGACGATTATGGACTGGAGAATATCAGAGAAAAGGTCGAAAAACCTCTGAGCCACCTCAATATAGCACCATTCTATGGTTGTCACAACATACGCCCCAGCCATATACACTACAAGCACAATATGCCTCAACCCGATCTCGAAGTGAGCGAAGGGGGTGGTGAAGTGGCCTACGAGAGCGAGGAGCTCATGAGCAAATATAGCCATGAAAACCCCTATGTTCCCACATCTCTGGATAGATTGATAGAGGCGCTGGAGGGTAAGCCGGTAGAGTACGAGAGCAAAAACAAATGCTGCGGCTTCCATGTCGATCTGCAGGCTCCCCAGACAAGCAATGCCCTCAGCGGTACGGCACTGGCGGATGCCATCGACAACAATGCCGACCTGATGGTCACACCCTGCCCCCTCTGTCAACTCAATATGGACCTGAAGCAAGAAAGCGCAGGTAAACAGCTCGGAAGGGAGCTCGAGCTTCCCGTACTGCATATGCCTCAGATGGTGGCTCTGGCACTCGGATGCACACCGTCTGAAATCGGTCTTCAGTTCAATGTAAGCAAAGCGACATCTCTCTTGGATTGAGAATCCGACTTCAGACCCCTCACTCTCCCCATCGGAGAGAGCGGGTCCACCCTACACCCCAAATAGAATCCAAATGACTCTTACGCAAATATATAGGGATAGAGCACTCCCTCGATATAGCTCGAGAGTAGTGTAAGCAAGATACAAAAGAGTATAAACAGAGACAATCTCCTTCTCGAAATTATCGCTCCGAGCTTTTCAAAACCGAAGGCATGTAGCAAAAGAGTGAGATTGGCGAAAGAAGAGACCACACTCGCCGCTGCCAGTGCATATATGCCATAGATAGAGAAGGTGGCCAAGGCGCTAAGCGTATATGCCAGCAAGGCGTATGTGGCTATCTTCGCGGCTCTCATCTGCTCATGTCTGGAGTAGAGCCATAGCGAAAAGAGTTTCGCCATCCCGAAGGGTAGCAGAGAAACAAGATATATCGAAAGCAGAGTTGCCGTCACGAGAGTGTCTTCTCTCGTAAAAGAGCCTCTTTCAAAAAGCAGCCATATAATCTCTCTGCTGAAGACCATACCCACGATGGTAGCTGTAGCGAGGAGAAAGAGAAGAAGCACGAAACCTTTCGAGAGTTCGCTCAACGCCCCCTCTTCGTCGCCTGCGGATATCGATTTGGCAATGGATGGGAATATGGCCACACTAAGAGCGATAGCAAAGAGTGCCAGAGGCAGCTGGAAGACCCTGTTTGCATAGTAGAGATAGCTTATCGAACCGCTGACGAGAAAAGAGGCGAGCCATGTATCGAGAAAGGCCATCACCTGCGCTGTGGAGTTGCCCCAGACGGCGGGAACGAAATTTTTGAAAAAGCGGCGAATCTCCATGGTGCTTCTATATCCGTATCTGCCCAGAGATGCGAAACCCACCGCCAGCAGACGAAGCATTCTTTTTGCCCGCAGTGCCAAAATATGTGTCGTTATCTGCAAGAGCCCTCCCGCGAGAACGGCCCAGCTCAGAATCTCCACTATCTCCTTCTCGTGCGAGCCTCTACCCCACATAAGAGCGAAAATCAGAGCTATATTCAGCAGTACGGTCGAAAAGGCAGTAGTTGCGAAGTGCTCTTTATATTGAAGCAAAGAAGCCATGAAACTCACGGCGAATATCATGGGCAGATACCAGAATTGAATGGCAACGAAGCGGGAAGCTTCCACCGTCTCGAGCGCGGAAAAGCCTGGAGCTACAAGTTCCGTAATACCTTGGCTGAATATGCCCACTACAATACTCAGGAGAATTATCCCGAACATGAAGAGCAGAAAAATCCCGGAAGCGAAGAGAGCCTTGTGGCGGGAAGCTATGAAGGCGGGGAGAAAACTCTGGGCGAAAGCTCCCTCGGCGAAAATCCTTCTGAAGAGATTCGGTATTTTGAAAGCTACGAAGAAGATATCGCTATATATAGAGGCTCCAAGCACCGAAGCCATCAGAAGGTCTCTAACGAAGCCGAAAATACGGGAGAGGAGAATCCCCGCCCCATTGGAAAAGAGTGCTCCAAGTCTCATCGCCGCCCTACTCCACCGTTACGATGGAGATCTTTTCAAATCCCCTCTTTTTAAGTATCTCTATAATCGTGACGAATTTCTGAAACTGACTCATTTTGTCCGCATTGAGTGTGATTAGATCCTTTTTTGGGTCGAGTTTTTCCAGTCGTTTTTCTATCTCTTCGAGTTTCATCGGTCTCTTTTGGAAAAAGTAGCTCCCGCTCTTGTCGATACTGATATTTATGGATTTGGCCGGAACTTTGCTCTTGCTGCCCGATTTCGGCAGATCGAGAGGGACTTCGCTTTTGCTTATGAATGTGGCAGTCGCCAGAACTATCACGAGCAGTACGAGAGTTATATCTATAAACGGAACGACATTTATCTGCTCGAAGCGTCTTCGTCTCATCTCTCGCTACCGTTGAGTATTTCCCACTGTGTTATGAGACGGTCGGCCTTGTCCATAAGGATATTGTACAAAACGGTAGCCGGAATAGCCACCAGCAGACCCGCTGCGGTAGCTTTGAGTGCCAGTGCGAGATGTTTCATTATGCGAGCCGTATCGATAGCGCTGTTCTGCTCTCCGAGGGAGTAGAAGGTCAGGATAATAGCCAGAACAGTACCGAGAAGACCGATATACGGAGCGCTGGAGCCTATGGTCGCTATCGCCCCCAGATGTCTGCTCAAATCGAGTTCCAGTATCTTTCTGTTGGGGTAGTTGCGCAGATTTATCTTAGAAAAATAGAAAAACCTCTCTATCGCATATGCCAGCGTCATAACGCTCAAAACGGCCAGCAGACCAATCACACCGTAATCGACTATATTTTTTATACTCTCTATACCCACTTCTCTATACTCTCCATCGAAAAAATCATACTCCACTCTCTTGTGGGAGATTATAACACGAGATTAGAAACAGGCAATTTACCATGAGCCGCGTTTTTGAAAATCGAGCTTCCCAACCATAGCCGTATAGGGAGCGGAAGAATACTTTTTCACCAATCTGCGGAGGAGTTCGACACTACCAAAGCATTTTCCAGCTCTTCGCGATATAGAGCCGAGACTCCACCCAACTGGATTCAGAATTTTTCTTTGAAGCTGCGTGAAAGGGGTCGCTTCTGCATTGTTTTCTCCTCATAAGCTACATTTAGTTACACTACTTCGATATAAGGTAATGTTCTGATGAAAAGTCTGGAATTTACAGCAGTACGGTAGAAGATATCCATGGTCTAAGAGTTATGATAGTTGCAGCATATGGTAAAAAAGAATAGAAGGGATGTCATTTTGAGATATTTTTGCAAGTAGTGATACATTTCATATATCATATTATTGGAGGATGTTGGGCTGTAAATGTGCTTGTTGGCCTCCTTGAGTGAAGTGAAGTTGTAATGTCAAATGCACTCTTTATTGATAATATGGAAGAATCTTTCCGACATTTCATTTTCTCCTCGGGCTTTGCCCTGCGAGCTTGTCGCTTCGCTCGGATATTGCGGCATATAATAAGGATTGATGGACTCCCGGATAAAGTTATATCCTTGGCACTCTTGATATACACTTTACAACTCTATCTTCTCATATTCTAAGCTGTAGAGCTTTCCCGAGGTATACAAATATGCTATAATACAACAGAAAGGAGGGGAGATGCTATCTATAAAACAAGAGATGATTCGCAATCTTCCCGATAACTGTACTTATGAAGGTATTCAATATCACCTTTATATCGTAGTGATAGAGTATTTTGGCTTTTAAGATATTTTAGATAAAGCAGGCTTGAGATGGCGTGAGGGCGTTTTTGCAATCGATGGCAAAGCTTGCAAATAAAAACTCTAAAAGGGGTAAGAGATGACAGA
>CAJXJF010000013.1 GCA_913054475.1 uncultured Nitratifractor sp. | reverse complement strand
TTTCTTTTTTGCATTGGGAAGTCTATCTCAAAATTTCGAACTCAAGTGTACACTATCAGAGGAAAATCCTCGACTACAAAACATATAATGAACTTTTTTGATGAATTATTCAGCTTCAAGGCGCTATGTTTTATGGTGAAACTGTACTGATCGTAAGAGTGTGTAGTACGATATCGACCATGACTGCAAATTGTCAAGAGAGAGTTGAAAAATTTTTGGAATTCCCACAAGATGGGATTTTGAATGGTCGGAGTGACAGGACTCGAACCTGCGACCTCTACCACCCCAAGGTAGCGCGCTAGCCAGACTGCGCCACACCCCGACTGAAAGTGGAGTAGAATACTATCCAAAGAAAGCTGAAATATAGATGAAAGTAGTGAACCTCCCGGAAAAGGGGAGGAGATTTCACTACTTCATACTACAGGCGCTCACTCCGGGAGGGGTTGTCGGCTGGATGGATGCGTTGTCGGCACCTCCCTCTTCGTTTACCTTCTCCATGAAGGCAATCACTTTGGAAGCCGCTTCATGGAATCTTTTGGCCGTTTGACTGTCGGGCTTGGAGAAGGTTACAGGCTGGCCGGTATCTCCACCTATCCTTATTTCGGGCTCTATAGGTATTCTGGATATGAGCTCGGTATCATACTCCTGCGCTACTGGTGCGGAGGTACCCATACCGAAAATATCGCTCTCCGTACCGCAGGAGGGGCAGATGAAGCCGCTCATATTCTCTACGATTCCGGCAATGGGAATGTGAAGCTTCTGGAACATGTCGAGACTTCTTCTACTGTCGTCGAGGCTCACCTCCTGGGGAGTCGTTACGGTCACACCGGCCGTTACTGGTACAGACTGCGCCAGTGTGAGCTGGGCGTCTCCCGTGCCCGGAGGCATATCTATGACGAGAACATCGAGCTCGCTCCAGAGTATATCTCTTAGAAACTGCTCTATAGCCTTCATAATCATGGCACCTCTCCAGATGAGAGACTGGCCGGGCTCCATGAGGCTGCCCATACTCATCACCTCGACGCCGTAGGCCTTCAGAGGCATGACTTTGTTGCCGACGACTTCGGGACGCTGCTCTTCCAGACCCATCATTCTGGGAATGTTCGGTCCGTATATATCGGCGTCGAGAAGTCCGACCTTCTTGCCCTGCATGGCCATGGCTATAGAGAGGTTCACTGCCGTAGTCGATTTGCCCACTCCCCCTTTTCCGGAGCTTATCATCAGGAAGTTCTTCACCTGGGGAGCTATATTCTTGCCGGTCATGGAGTTGCTTCTCTCTACCGGTTTTTTGGGAGCGTTTATCTCTATGTACGACTCTTTGGCGCCTATTTTCCTAAGCTCCGTTTCGGCATCTTTTATCAACTGCTCCTTCACCTCGTCGGCACTCGAAGTGATATCGACTCTCACCTTGACACTCTCACCGTCTATATCGACCTCTTTGACGAAACCGAAACTCACTATATCTTTGGTGAAACCTGGATATATTACATTTTTAAGTGCTTCGAGAACTTTCTCTTCTGTCATCATGACTCCTTTTGTTGAAAATTTGTTTCTATAGTATATTTATATAGTCGAGAGCACCTCAGCTCTTCATGGCTTCGCCGTGCTCTTCGACTATATTCTTGGTTATCTTGTAGCTGCAAAATTTGGGGCCGCACATCGAGCAGAACTCCGCCTCTTTGAATATATCCTGTGGGAGAGTCTCGTCGTGGTACTCTCTGGCGCGGTCGGGGTCGAGGGCCAGCTCGAACTGTCTGTTCCAGTCGAAGCCGTATCTCGCGTCGCTCATTGCGTCGTCGGGTTCTCTCGCTCCCGGTCTGCCGCGGGCGATATCGGCGGCGTGAGCGGCTATTTTGTAGGCTATGATACCCTCTCTCACATCGGCGGAATTGGGAAGTCCGAGATGCTCTTTGGGGGTTACATAGCAGAGCATACTCGCTCCGTGCCATCCCCCCACCGCTGCACCGATGGCGGAACTTATATGGTCGTAACCGGCCGCTATGTCGGTAACCAGAGGGCCCAGTATATAGAAAGGGGCTTCGTGGCAGTACTCTCTTTCGAGCTTCATATTGCGCTCTATCTGATTTAGAGGTACATGTCCTGGCCCCTCTATCATCACCTGTACATCCTTCTCCCATGCCCTGAGCGTAAGCTCCCCGAGTACCTTCAGCTCGCTTAGCTGGGCCTCGTCGCTGGCATCGTAGAGACATCCCGGACGCAGGGAGTCTCCCAGAGAGAGGGAGACATCGTATCTTCGGCAGATTTCCAGGATATCGTCGAAGGCTTCATAGAAGGGATTCTCTCTGTGGTGGTGCATCATCCATGCCGCCATCAGCGAACCGCCGCGACTGACTATACCCATCTTCCTTTTGGCTACATATGGCATGAAACGCAGAAGAAAACCTGCATGTATCGTAAAGTAACTCACTCCCTGCTTCGCCTGCTTTTCGAGTGTTTCGAGCATGATATCTATAGTCAGATTCTCAACCTTGTCATTGATATCGTGCAGTATCTGATACATGGGAACCGTACCGATGGGTACACTCGAGTGGGCTATCACCGCCTCTCTGATGGAGTCGAGGTCGCCGCCCGTACTCAGGTCCATGATGGTATCGGCACCATATTTGAGACAGACATCCACCTTCTCTATCTCTCCGGCAATATCGCTAGCCAGAGCGGAAGAGCCGATATTCGCGTTTATCTTGCAGCTTACGGCCATCCCTATGGCCATAGGCTCGAGCTCTTTGTGCTCGACATTGGCCGGTATGATACAGCGACCTCTGGCCACTTCGTCGCGAAGAAACTCCGGGTCTATCTTCTCTTTTTTGGCTATATGGCGCATCTCCTGAGTCACTATACCCTTTCTGGCATAGTACATCTGAGTGCGTACCGCATCGCCCTCTCTCTCTTTGAGCCAATCTTCTCTCATTGCTGTCCTCTGCTTCTTGGAATGCTCTTAATGGAGTTATACCAGCGATTTCTTAAACAAAGCATAAAGAGAGGGATATTTCGGAGAATATTTCTCTCTTTTTTCCATCCTGTCCAGAGAGTCGGTACAAAAGAGTCTTTTCCTCTCGATAGCTGTTACCTTATGTGATATCGATAAGCTTGCTTGTGTATAATTTCGTTACGAAAATTCACACTTTTCCGACTATTTTCGAAAATGAAAGGTCTCATGTAGTCTATGAAAGATATTACACTTGTACTGTTGGCGGCAGGCTCGTCGAGTCGTTTCGCCTTTCCGGTCAAAAAGCAGTGGCTCTATCAGGGGGAGCGACCATTGTGGCTGAAGGTGGCGGAGGATTTTTCCCAAGCCTTCCCCTTCTGTCGAACGATAGTGACTGGTGATGCCGAAGAGGTGGAGCTGATGTCGCTCTTTGCCGACTATACCTTCGTGGAGGGAGGGGCAAGTCGTCAGGAGTCGCTGGCCAACGCTCTGAACTATTGCGAGAGCGAATATATTCTCGTAAACGATGTAGCCCGTTGCTGTCTGGATTTACAAATGTTGCAAAGAGTCCTGCATAAAGCGGGAGAGGCCGATTGTGTCGTCCCGGTGTTGGAGGCGGTGGATACGATGTACGAAGGAGACAGACTTCTCGACCGCTCCAGAGTGAGGATGGTGCAGACCCCTCAACTGAGCAGAAGAGAGATACTCCAAAAAGCTATCGAAAAGGGAGAGTTTACGGATGAGAGCAGCGCCATAGCCGCCTACGGAGGTACTCTGCTCTTCGTCGAAGGCTCCAGAGTGGCACATAAACTCACAAGATATGAAGATACGCACAGACTCCCCTGTCTCGAAGCCCCATCTTCGATACAGCGCAGCGGTATAGGTATCGATACGCACCCCTTCCAGGATGGCAGACGGATGTATCTGTGCGGGGTGGAGATTGAAGCCGAGTTCGGTTTCAGAGCCCATAGCGACGGCGATGTGGCTCTGCACGCTCTGACGGACGCCATACTCGGAGCGGCGGGAATGGGAGATATCGGAGAGCATTTCCCAGACAGCGATAGCAGATACGCGGGAGCGGACTCCGCCCTCCTGCTCGAAGAGGCGGTTTCGAAGATAAGAAGATACGGTTTGGATATATACAGTTGCGATATCACGATAGTGGCCGAAGTCCCGAGACTATCACCCTACAAGCGCGAGATGAGGAGGAGAGTGGCCGATATTCTCGCAATAGGAGTGCAGAGAGTGAATATAAAAGCGACCACTTCCGAAGGGATGGGATTTATAGGAAGAGGAGAGGGGGTCAGTGTATATGCCGTGGCGACCATCGGATATTTCGACTGGACGAAAGGAGAGAGTAGGTGAAGATAGTCATAGTCGAAAACGAACTCTACCTGGCCCAAAGTATCGCTTCGAAGCTTGGAGACTACAGTTTCGATACAGAGATATACAGTTCGGTGAGAGAGGCTATGGAGAGTGAAGCGGATGTATATCTGCTCTCCACCAATCTGCCCGGGCAGAATTTTTTGCCTCTGATAGAGAAATTCAGCGACAAAAATATCATTCTGATGGTCAGCTATATCAACAACGATACCGTCGGTGAACCTCTGAAAAGAGGAGCGAGAGACTATATCGTGAAACCCTTTATGATAGAGGAGTTGGTAAGGAAGATAGAGCACTACCATCTTTATAGACTCCATCAGGAGAGAAACAGCTTCTACGAAGAGTATCTCGGGAATCTCTACGAAGAGATAGAGTGTGGTATTCGACCACAGGATATCCGCCTGCCGGTCGTCATACGGACCAACTACCAGAGAGTGGCCGACAAAGTAGCTATGAAGATGAATTGCTTCAAAAGAAATATTCTTCGTTTCATCTCTTTGCAGGATGACGAGTGGGAGGAGAAGGTCGAGGCTCTCGAGAGTGACCGCATAGGCTATATCATCCATCTGGAGAAGTTGAAAAAGAGTGAAAGGGAGCAGCTCTACGGACTGCTCGAGGGCAAGAAGTTCATTCTCACCGATACATCCGAGAGTGTGGAGACGCCGTATGAGACGATTACTCTGGGCTCGGGCAGCAAACTCTACGACCAGAACGAAATATTGACGATAGATGAGTATGTGCAGTATATCGTGCGTACTTTCCAGTACCGCTTCCCTGATACGGAGTTGAGCAAGAAGCTCGGAATCTCGAGAAAAAGTCTCTGGGAAAAGAGGAAAAAATATGATCTCTTCAAAAAGAAACAGTAAAGCACTCTATATAGATACGGAGGCTCTCTCCACTCTCGCCCTCGTACAGGAGGGGCTGCTCGCTCCCGTGACGGGATTGATGAACGAAGCGACCGCAAGGGAGGTGGATAGCAAAAAGGTTTACAAAGGTGTTCCTTTCCCCTTCTCTTTCATACTTGCACCTACGGGCAGGAGAAACAAAAAGGTACTCGAAGCTCTCGAAGTGGGTGAGATTGTCGATCTAGTCTCAGAGGGGAGTAAAGTCGGAGAGTTGAAGGTAGAAGAGGTTTTTGAAATAGATCCCTCCACGAGGCTACAGCATATCTACGGCACTTCCGACCCGTCTCATCCCGGTGTGAGAAATACGCTGGCCAGACTGGGAGATATGGCCGTAAGCGGGGAGTATCGCGTCAACTATCCTCTCATAAGAGATACCATTAGTAGAGTCAATCAGATAATACGCCGTACGGGAGCCAAGAGAATAGCTTCTATGGTGCTGGCGGCCAATCCCATAAACAGGGCGCACGAGCGTATGATTCGTCAGAGTATCAGCGAAGCCGATATTGTGGTTCTCTTTTTGAGGAAGCCCTTTACCAACGAGGGGCTCAGATACGATATCAGGCTCAATGCGCTCAACCTCTTCATAGATAATTTTCTGCCCAGAAACAGGGTGATTGTGGTGCCTTTTGAGAACAGCTACATCTTCGCGGGCTGCAACGAACTGATACTCGATGCGCTGCTGGCGAGAAACTACGGCTGCAACGAACTGATAATAGGCAGGAACCATGCGGGACTCGGGCTATACTACGATCAGAACAGACTCAACTCCATCTTCGACAGATTGAGCGATATCGATATCGAGATAAAGACAGTCGACGAGTATGTATATTGCGATACCTGCCGTACACTGGTTAGTAGCCGTACCTGTCCGCACGGACAGCACCATCATATACACTACCATTCGCAATCCATAATGACACTGATACAAAACGGTATCCTTCCGCCTACGATACTGGTGCGCAAGGAGATATCGGCCAATATAATAGCCGCACTCTTTCCGAACCGTTTCGAACATCTGCAGGAGCTATACTACTCCCTCATGCCAAGTTCGGGTCTGCTGGAAAAGAAGAGCGACGAGCAGTTCTATAAGAAGCTGATGATGCTCTATCAGACGAGCTCACTTACATAAAAAGAAAGATTGAAAAGGAGAGAGAGTGGACAAAGAAGAAGGGATATCTACGATACGGAGGCTCTTTTTGAGTTTTTTTGGTTCCGGCTTCGCGCCGAAGGCCCCCGGTACGGTCGGTACGCTCGCATCCATGCCCGTAGGTGCGCTCGTACTCTTCTATCTGGGGGCACAAAGCCTCTTCATGCTAACTTTCGCCGTCACCGTCATAGGGATAGTGGAGGTGAACCGTTACGAGAGTATTGCTAGGCGACACGATCCTTCCTGGATAGTGATAGACGAGAGTGCCGGTATATGGTTGACGATGGTGATAACATCATATGCGCAGAGTTATATAGAGTCGGCATATCTCTATCCTGCCGTACTGCTTGCAAGTTTCCTTTCGTTCAGACTCTTTGATATCCTCAAACCCTCCACAATCGGTTGGATAGATAGAAATCTCGAGGGTGGGCTGGGTGTGATGCTCGACGATATACTGGCCGCACTGGCCGCGGGGGCGTTGAATCTCCTGCTCTTCAAATCGCTGGCTGCCCTGCTTTCGTAGTGTGTAGTGGAGATTTCAGGCGCTTCAGGCGTCGGGTTTCTCGAGCCTGTTGAGGATATATTTTACAGTTTCGTTTTCGATTTTTATTATAGAAAAGTACGATGAACTCTCCACGAGATATTCGCCCTCCTCTTTTATGCGCCAAGCGTCTCTCTCGAGCTTTCTGCCAAGATGTAGATTCTCTTCGTCGCCGAGATAGTCGTTTTTGGGAATCCGAAGATATTCGAAGGGATCGAGACTCCTCTCGTTTTCGAAGAAAAATTTCCCCTCACTCACTCTGTGCAGACTCGAAAGCGTCCCCTTCATACCCAGCTTCCGAGATATCATTTGGCCTATGGAGCGGATATAGCTCCCTTCGCTGACGGATAGCTCGAAGTGTATGAAGGGGTGCGAGTATCCCAGAAGAGATATCCCGTAGATTGTGGAGCGTATCGGAGACAACTCTATCTCCATCCCCTCTCTCGCAGCTTCGTAGGCCCTTTTGCCCCTTACCTTCTTGGCACTATATTTGGGAGGGATATACTCTATCTCCCCCTTCATACTCTCCAGCACTTCCGCTATGCGGCTTTCACTCAGAGCGGGACTTGTGCGTACGGATACGATATTCTCTATATCGAAACTGGGAGATTCGGCACCCAGCCAGAGTGTGGCCCTGTACACCTTGGGCTCTTTGTGCAGATAGCGGAAGAGTTTGGTATATTGTCCCGTGGCTACGATGAGGGTGCCGGTGGCGAATGGATCCAGAGTCCCCGAATAGCCTATCTTTTTCGTACCGTAGCGTCTGCGCAGGCTCCTCATATAGTTGTTGGAGGATACGAATATCGGTTTGTTCACCACAAATAGCCTGTTCATATACACATATCCTCATGCCGGTTTTACGAAGGAGCTGAGTATCTCTTTTTTGTTGCCCCCGAAGTTTATGAGGAGCTTGTACTCCTTGCCCGATTTGGTGACAGCCTGTACTCTGCCTATTCCGAAGATTTTGTGTTTTACGAGGTCTCCCTTTTTGTAGTCCGCACTTCTGGTCACCTTGAGACTGCTGTTCTTCACAAGCCCGGCCTCTCCGAGAAATCTGCTCTTTTCGAGTTGTTTTCTGCGCCCTTTGTAGAATCTGCTGTCGGCATAACAGAGGGTCAGATCGCTTTTGGCTCTGGTGATGGCCACATAACCGAGTCTGCGCTCCTCTTCCATATTGCAACCGTCTCCGAGCAGCGGGAAAAACTCCTCCTCCATACCGATTACGAAGAGATGTTCGAACTCCAGCCCCTTGGCGGCATGGATACTCATGATATTCACCGACCTTTCGTCCACCTGGTCCTGCTCGCTCTGCAGAGATATATCGTTGAGAAATTCGTCGAGTGTCAAATCGGGATTTTTCATGATGGAGTCTCTGAAGTAACCGTAGAATTCGTCTATGTTCAAAACCCGTTCGAAACCGTCCACCATGGCATTGTAGTACTCCTTCAGGCCTATCCTCTCCTCGAAGAGCTCTACGAAGTTGTAGAGGTTCTCGTTGGCCTCCTGCGCGAGCTCCTCGATGTCGGATACCAGTCTCCCGAGTGCCTTGGCCGCCCTTTTGCTGAGAAGGGATTCCAGCTCGTTCGTAGGGAGGGAAGCGACGGTCTCGAATATCGACGAATCTCTTTCGCGGGCGGCCTCTATCAGTTTTCCTATGGATGTCTTGCCTATACCCCGTTTGGGCTTGTTGACTATTCGCAGAAAGGAGAAGTCGTCTTTCGGGTTGGCGAAGATCCTGAAGTAGCTGATGATATCCTTTATTTCGGCTCTCTCGTAGAAGCGTATGCCCCCTATGAGCTTGAAACTTATCCCCTCTTTCGAAAATCCCTCTTCCAGAGAGCGGGAGAGGGCGTTTATGCGGTAGAGTACCGCGATTTCGTTGGGGTCGCTCCCTTCGGCGAGAAGTCTTTTGATCTTCTGAGCTATATTCCCCGCCTCATGACTCTCGTCTATGGAGTGCATGAGTTCCACCTCCTTCCCCTCGCCTCTATGACTTTCAAGTACCTTGCCGATGCGTCTGCTGTTGTGCTCTATGAGTGTATTGGCGGCATCGAGTATGGCCTGTGTGGAGCGGTAGTTGGTTTCGAGCTTGACTATCTTCGTATTTTCGAAACATTCGTGAAACTCCAGAATGTTTCGTATATTCGCACCCCGCCAGCCATATATACTCTGATCGTCGTCTCCAACCACACAGAGGTTGTCGTGTTCGCTCGCAAGCAGAGAGAGGAGTTTGAACTGCAGTTCGTTGGTATCCTGATACTCGTCGACCATTATATATCTGTAGCGAAGGCTGGTCTCTTTGCGAAGCTCTTCGTTTTCGGCCAATATTTTGTAGCTGAGCATCAGAAGGTCGTCGAAATCGACCAGATTGTTCTCCTCTATATTGTTCTGATAGGCTTCAAAGAGCAGTGCGGCCTTTCTGTAGTCCTCCAATTCAGCCTTGGCTATGACCTCCTGCGGTGTCAGAAGAGTGTTTTTGTATTTTGATATTTCGGAGGAGAGAAAGGAGAGATTGAGGTCTATTTTCAACTCTTTGGCCAGAGAGCGTACAAGTCTCTTCTTGTCGTCGCTGTCTATAATGACGAAATTGTTCTTTCTGCCAAGCTTCTCTATATGCATTTTCAGAAAGAGAAGACCGAATTTGTGGAAGGTGCATAGAAGCGGCAAAGTACCAGTGCCCGTCGCAAGCATCCCAAGCGCCCTCTCCCTCATCTCCTGCGCCGCCTTGTTGGTAAAAGTCAGTGTCAATGTATTGAGGGGGTCTATACCCACTTCGCCTATGAGATATGTCAGACGCGTAGTGAGTGTCTTCGTCTTTCCGCTTCCCGCACCCGCGAGTATGAGCAACGGGCCGTCAATATGTGTCGCCGCCTCTTTCTGTCTCTCGTTCAATCCGCTTAACATATCTCTCCCATTCTCTTTCGAAATCTTGAAATATCGACTTTTTTTCATCCATATCGTTAATATATTATATCTATACTGTTTTAAGCTTTCGAAGAAGCCCCACTGGACTAACTCGCATATAACTTCCATCCTGCATCAAAGAGAGATGGAGAGCTTCCTTCGATACTCGTCAAGAGTGTGATATCTTCTTGGGGCGGTCTCTTTTGTTGACTTTCAGACATAAATAAGTTGTACTTATTCTATAATTCGTTATTATTCTAATAAATAAAGTTACGCCATCTGTTATAGATGGACTGGAAGGCGGACAATGCTGAAAGATTTTACAAAAATAGAGACTTTTTTGACAGTTGTAAGAGAGAGGAGCTTTTCCAAAGCCTCGGCCAAGCTGGGCATCTCCCAGCCTGCGGTTACGCAGCAGATAAAATTTCTCGAAAACTATCTGGATACGAAGATAATAGAGCGCAAAAAAAATGGCATCAGGCTGACTGCTTCTGGAGAAGATCTCTACAAAGTGGCGGTCAAACTCGACAAATGCATACACGAGGCCGAAACGGATGTATTGAAGATAATCAACAAGAAGATAACATTCAGGCTCGGTACCTCTTTTACCATAGGAAACTATGTTTTGCCTGGAGAGTGTCTGAACACCCTCAGCGAGGTGATAAACAATGATGTCAAACTTACGATAGAGGTAAGCAAGAGTATTGTCGATATGGTGAGAGAGCACAAGCTCGACCTCGGTCTGATAGAGGCGCATATTGTGGATGACGATTTGGTAACGAGGGAGTGGAGAGATGACGAACTGGTCGTATTTAGCAATGTTCCTCTACCCAAAGTGCTCTTCCCCGAAGACCTCTACGAGTTCAAATGGGTATGCCGAGAGGAGGGGAGTAGAACCAGAAGGGTGCTCTCGGAAGTTTTCGATGAGCTTGGAGTCGGCTGCAACAGATTCAATGTTCTTTCGGAAGTAACGAATACCACCGCTGTATTGCAGACAATCAAACGGAGCAAAAAGGATGAAAATACACCCACCGTCTCCATAATCTCATGTCACGCCATAGCGGACGAGGTACGAAGCGGACAGCTCTTCGAAGCGAGACTGCACGGCTACACCATGAAGAGAAAATTCTATATCATCTATCAGAAGGATAACAAACACAACGCCTTCGTAACCAATACTGTGGACTTCATACTCTCTGGAAAGTGCTAAGAGAGCTCATCTGCAAGGCAAAAGCCCGTTTTGCAATCAAGCACCTCCCCAGTGCTTGCATTCGTTTCGCTTGATAATATGCGAGAGCCAAGCTAGCAAAACCCTTCTGGCTCGATTGGAATATTCACCCCGGCAAAACGAATCTTTTTGCGCTTTGCCATGAATATTTCAACGGGCAACGAAGATCGAAATACTATTGAGACACACTCTTTGAAAAGCTTCTCGAACCGGGACTCTTTTACATAATACCGGCTTCGTCCAACTCTTTGAACTTGAAGGCTTCAATAAGTAGCTCGATACTATCTTGCCCCTCTCTTCTTACAAGTACCATCATGCCCTCTTGCATGAAGTCCATATAGTTTTCGTATCTGTTTTCCAGTATTACGAAATCTATCCAATCCGCCTCTATCGATTCTCTCTTGTCGTAAAAGGTAAGGGAGTTCATCTCTCCCCTTTCAAAATCGACGAGTGCCCACTTTTTGGCACTTGATTCGGGCACGATCGTGGAGTTTATACCGTTGTCTTTTTCTACAGGTATAAGTATCAACATCTTGCATCTTCCAATTTACTCATCTGTAGCCTCAACTTTTCGTTATCCATTATCCCTATACCTCTCTCGAGTACAGAGGAGGCAATCTCCTTGGCCTCCTCGAGAGAGTGCATTTTACAACTGCCACACTGATATATGTTGAGTTCGGGTATATCCTCTTGCGACTCTACGGCAAGAATATCGCGCATTGATTCTCTCCAGGCCTCCGCCACACTCTTCTCGTCGGGCTTACCTATTACGGACATATAGAAACCAGTTCTGCAACCCATGGGAGATATATCTATAATCTCTACGCTATTGCAATCGAGGTGCTCCCTCATGAAACCGGCCAAGAGGTGTTCCATGGTATGAGTACCCCTCTCTCCCATCATCTCTACATTGGGACGACAGAAGCGGAGATCGAAGACCGTTATGCTCTCTTTGCAGGGGGTGGTCATGTTCTTTGCCACTCGCACGGCTGGAGCGATCATTTTTGTGTGATCTACCATAAAACTATCCACTATCGGCATACAAATACTCCTCTTTTTGATGTATTGTAACCAAAAACGATATCGATTTGTCTTTAGCATACTTAAACTCACTTTAAACAATTTTGGATAAAATCCTGCCCTATTTCAAGACAAAGAAGGATAAAATATGCTCGAAGGTATAGTTAGAGAGAGTATCGGAAAGAGCGATGCGAAGAAGCTCAGACGAGATGGTTATCTGATTGCCAACCTCTATGCGAAGGGTGTCGAGAATATCCATGCCGCTTTCAAACAGGGTGAGTTCATAAGGACCGTGCGCAGAAAAGAGAGCCTCGCCTTTGCCGTAAAAGTCGGTGACAAAGAGTTGAATGTGGTGGTACAGGAGTATCAACTCCATCCTGTTACCGGCGATATCGTACATGTTGACCTCAGAGTGGCGGTACCAGGACAGGTTACGGATTATCTCGTTCCCGTCAAGACGGTAGGTGTACCGAAGGGTCTCAAAAACAAGGGTGTCTTGGTAATCACCAAGCGCAGACTCAGAGTGCGCGGTGCGATAGAGGATATTCCCGCCAATTTCACTCTCGATGTGAGCGAGCTCGACCGTGACGATTCTATTCTCGTGCGCGATATAGAGGCGCCTGCCGGGTGTAGATTGATGGATCGCGGCGATGTCTCCGTATGTGGTGTAATCAAAGCAAGATAATATGACTCTGTTTGTCGGATTGGGCAATCCTACACCGGCATATGAGAAGACACGACACAATATAGGGTGGCGTGTCATAGACCGACTTGTAGAGAAGAGTTCGGCAAGAAGTATCGGCAAGAGTATCTTTCATGGCGAGCTATATCGCCATGGAGAGCTCTTTTTCCTCAAACCTCTTACATATATGAATCTATCTGGAAAATCGGTTCTGCCCGTAATGAATTTTTTCAAGATATCCATAGAAAATATAGTGGTGATACACGATGATATAGACCTGCCTTTCGGTGCTGTCAGAATCAAGCGGGGAGGAGGCAACGGAGGGCACAACGGACTCAAATCGATAGATGCCGCCATAGGCAGGGAGTATCTGAGGGTGAGGATGGGTGTGGGCAAACCGCTTTTCAAGTCGCAGGTTGCAGATTATGTCCTGCACCCCTTTTCGGAAGAGGAGGAGAGTATGATGGAGCGCTGGGTCGAGTATGTGAGCAGATGCTGCCTCGATATACCGCATGAATCTCTCGATATTCTCAAATCACGCTATACACTCAAGGATATCGGTTCTCTGCAATGACGAAACTCGCTTTTGTCTATATCACCAGAAAGTATCTGAAAAACTTTACGATACTGCTCATTGGCCTTTCACTTGCAGTGGTCATGATAGATTTTCTCCAACACATCAACTCTCTGACAGGAGGAGTCAACAGAAAGATTCTCTATCTCTTCTATAGATGGGAATCGATGCTGACTCTCGTATATCCGCTCGTCATAGTCTTCGCACTCATAATGACGCAGATGGCTATGATCGCCCAAAATACGCTTGTGGCACTATTCTCTTTCGGATATAGCAGGGGTGAACTCTTTCGACCGTTTCTAATAAGCTCGGTGGCTATATATCTCTTTTTTCTCGCCCTTCAATGTACCCCTTTTTCATACAGCAAAGAGCGTGCCGATGCGATACTTCACGAAAAAAGCGAGGAGTTGCAGATGGAGAGGCTCTTTTTCAAATATAACGACGATTTCGTATATGTCGAGAAGCTCGACCCGGTGCGGAAGATTCTTTACAATGCGATGATTTTCGTCGTCACTGATGCAAAGGTAAAGAAGATAATATCCTTTCCGAGGGCCGAATTTAGGGAGAATGAGTGGGTGGCCTCCGATGTGGAGACAAGAAGCAAGATATTCGAAAACGGCAAACTCTCTGGCTTTCGTACTTCCAAAAAGGAGAAAATGTCCATACTCGAGGGCTACAAACCGAAAGTGGTCAAACTCATCTACGAAGGGCACTCCCTCACGCTTCCGGATGCGGTGAATGCACTTTTGCTCCTACAAAAGCAGAAGCTCGATACCAACAAGATAAAATCCATACTCTACAACAAAGTCCTGATGCCCCTCTCGGCGATAGCACTGCTTGTCATCTTCTTTTTCAAAATACCGCCATATCAGAGATTTATGCGCAGGGAATTGGTCTGGGCCGCCACCCTGGGAGTTACACTATCGCTCTGGGGAGTACTTCACGCCCTATTCTGGCTCGGTAGCAGCGCTGTACTCTCTCCCGATTTCGCCCAGCCTCCTCTGATACTACTATTGCTGCTTTATGCAATCCACATCGGCTTCAAAGAAGCATATAGTAAGCAGAAATATTAGTATCATCTGGTATTGCGAAAGCGACAAGAGCAATTAATTTGAAAAAAATATGAAAATTTCTCTTATTTTAATATTCATTTAAGAATAATTCGATTATAATTCGAGTCCATTTCGGGAACGGAATGAAAGCGCTGGTGTAGCTCAGTTGGCTAGAGCAGCTGATTTGTAATCAGCAGGTCGCGGGTTCGAGTCCCATCACCAGCTCCATAATTTATCAGTGTTTGACCAGTATTGTGGGGTGAGATACTCAAGTGGCCAACGAGGGCAGACTGTAAATCTGCTGGCTTTCGCCTTCGGAGGTTCGAATCCTCCTCTCACCACCACCATCTCACTACGAGATGCGGGAATAGCTCAGTTGGCTAGAGCATCAGCCTTCCAAGCTGAGGGTCGCGGGTTCGAGTCCCGTTTCCCGCTCCATAACTGGGAGCTGTACAATAGCTGTCTATACGGATTGAAACTTCGCAGTTATAGCTTACCATCAAAGTCGTATGTGATCAAACACTAATATTTTATATTTTTCAGATAAAGAGTGCCCGGATAGCTCAGTGGCAGAGCACTTCCTTGGTAAGGAAGAGGTCGGCGGTTCAATCCCGCTTCCGGGCTCCACGACAAGAAGGGTATAGATATGGACAGGAGTCTCACGCTGGCGTAGGAGTCTTGTCCATACCTTGGCGTAGGGTCTAAGCGAAAGCCGGTATAATATCGGTCGCAAACAAACAAATGCTAGGAGAGAAGAATGGCAAAAGAAAAATTCGAGCGTACCAAACCGCATGTGAACATTGGTACAATTGGTCATGTTGACCATGGTAAGACTACTCTGACAGCAGCCATTACTGCAGTTCTCGCCACCAAAAACGATACTGCACTTATGGACTACGATCAGATCGACAATGCACCCGAAGAGAGAGAGCGCGGTATAACCATCGCTACTTCCCATGTTGAGTATGAGACCGACAAACGACACTATGCCCATGTCGATTGCCCGGGTCACGCCGACTATGTTAAAAACATGATTACCGGTGCGGCACAGATGGATGGTGCTATTCTCGTTATCGCCGCCACTGACGGACCGATGGCGCAGACAAGAGAGCACATTCTCCTTTCCCGCCAGGTTGGTGTTCCCTATATCGTCGTTTTCCTCAACAAAGAGGACCAACTCGACGAAGAGGATAAAGAAGAGATGCTCGAACTCGTAGAGATGGAAGTTCGTGAACTTCTCAGCGAATATGAATTCCCCGGAGACGATACGCCTATCATCGCCGGCTCGGCATTCCAGGCTCTCGAAGAGGCCAAAAAAGGACAGCTTGGAGAGTGGTCCGAAAAGATCATCGCTCTGATGGATGCAGTAGATGAGTATATCCCCGATCCCGAGCGTGAGACAGATAAAGACTTCCTCATGCCTATCGAAGATATCTTCTCCATTCAAGGAAGAGGTACGGTCGTTACAGGTAAGATCGAGAGAGGTAAGGTATGCGTAAGTGACGAGATCGAAATCGTTGGTCTCAAGGATACTCAAAAGACTGTCGTAACAGGCGTCGAGATGTTCCGCAAAGAGATGGATTGCGGTGAGGCCGGTGACAATGTTGGTGTACTTCTGCGCGGTATCGGCAAAGATGAAGTTCAAAGAGGTATGGTTCTTTGTAAACCTGGTTCTATCACACCACACACCAAGTTCGAGGCAGAGGTCTATGTATTGACAAAAGAGGAAGGTGGTCGTCATACACCTTTCTTCAACAACTATCGCCCTCAGTTCTATGTAAGAACGACAGATGTTACCGGTTCCGTAATCCTTCCCGAAGGAACGGAGATGGTAATGCCCGGCGACAATGTAAAACTCAATGTCGAACTCATAGCTCCTATCGCTCTCGAGGAGGGTACACGCTTCGCTATCCGTGAAGGTGGTCGTACCGTAGGTGCTGGAGTTGTAACGAAAATCGTAGAGTAATTCTCTACCACCGGGCTTGCGCCCGGAATTTGACAAAAGGGAGTATTAGATGAGAGAAACAGTCCATCTTGGTTGCGAAAAGTGCAACAGAAGAAATTATCATACTGTTAAAAACAAGAAGAATACCACTGAGAAGCTTGCTCTTAAAAAATATTGCAAATGGTGCAAAGAGCACACAGTACACAAAGAGATGAAGCTGTAAAGCTCTTCTCGCTTTAGCAATAATATAGGCCAATAGCTCAGTTGGTAGAGCACTGGTCTCCAAAACCAGGTGTCGGGGGTTCGAGTCCCTCTTGGCCTGCCATAAGAAGGTAGCATGGAATTTTTTTCTAATATTTCTAATTTTTTCAACGATGCGAAACGGGAACTGGATAAGGTAATCTTTCCAACGAAGATACAGGTGCGCCAGGCCTTTGTGGCGGTGATTATGGTTGTAACTGTGATATCGATATTCCTGGCGATTGTGGATTTTCTTATGTCCACTATAGTATCTTCATCCATATAAGGTAACAGATGGCACATCAATGGTATGCAATACAGACATATGCCGGCAGTGAAAGATCGGTAAAGAGAGCCATAGAGCAGATGGCTGTCGATTATGCTCTGGAGGATAAGATAGATCAGGTTGTAGTGCCTACGGAAGAGGTGATCGAAGTCAAAGACGGGCAGAAGAAGATAAGCGAAAGATCGCTCTATTCGGGCTATGTCTTCGCCCGCATAGATCTGGATACCGACCTATGGCACAGGATTCAGTCGCTTCCGAGAGTTTCCCGATTTATCGGCGAGCATAAGACACCCACTCCTCTTAGTGAAGCCGACATCAAGGTGATTTTGGAAAAATTGGAAAAGAAATCGGCACCGAGACCGAAAGTCGATTTCGAAACGGGAGAGATGGTCAGAATCGTCGATGGTCCTTTCGCAAACTTTACCGGTATGGTGGAGGAGTATGATCTGGATCATGGAAAACTGAAGCTGAATGTATCGATTTTCGGAAGAAACACACCCGTCGAAATACTGTATACACAGGTCGAAAAAATAATCTAACTCTATTAAGAAGGACAGTTCATGGCAAAAAAAGTGACTGAAAAATTCAAACTTATGATACCTGCCGGACAGGCCAACCCCTCTCCTCCGGTAGGACCTGCGCTCGGACAGCGCGGTGTTAATATCATGGAGTTTTGCAAGGCATTCAACGAAAAGACCAAAGACAAGATGGGCTTCAAGGTCCCTGTAATTATAACGGTCTATTCCGACAGGAGCTTCACTTTCGAGACGAAGCAGCCCCCAGCGAGCGACCTCATAATGAAAGAGGCTGGCATCAAAAAGGGTAGTAGCAATCCTCTGTTGAACAAAGTTGCCAAAATCAGCAAGGAGCAGTTGATGAAAATCGTGGAGCTCAAGATAGAGGATCTCAATACCAACGACAAAGAGCAGGCGGCCAAGATTATAGCCGGCTCATGCAAGAGTATGGGAGTCGAAATTACAGATTAAATCTTTTTACCACCAAGATTCAAAAGAAAGTGGGAGCAAATAAAGCGGAGTGAAAAATGTCTAAAAAACTTAACAAAAGAAAAGAGTCTCTTCTCGAGAAGATAGATAGAAAGAAGGCCTACAGTATAGATGAAGCCATAGAGACTGTAAAGTCTCTCAAATCAGCCAAGTTCGATGAGACTGTCGAGGTGGCCCTGAATCTGAATGTCGATCCCAGACATGCTGACCAGATGATAAGGGGTTCGGTGGTTCTGCCCAACGGAACTGGAAAGACGGTTAGAGTCGCCGTTTTCGCCAAGGGTGCCAAGATAGACGAAGCCAAAGAGGCGGGCGCTGATCTTGTCGGCAACGATGAGCTCATAGCCAATATCCAGGAGGGTAAGATAGATTTCGATATCGTAATCGCTACCCCCGATATGATGGGTGTGCTTGGCAAGGTCGCTAGGATACTCGGCCCCAAGGGTCTGATGCCCAATCCCAAGACAGGGACGGTAACAATGGATGTGGCCCAGGCGGTGAAAAATGCCAAGGGCGGTCAGGTGAACTTCCGTGTTGACAAGAAGGGTAACATCCATGCTGGAATTGGCAAGGTGAGCTTCGAGAGCGACAAACTCAAAGAGAATCTCGTAACATTCGTCGAGAAGATAAATAGAGCAAAACCCGCCAGTGCGAAGGGTAGATATATCAAAAATGCCGTACTATCGCTGACTATGAGCCCCTCTGTCAAGCTCGATACCAACGAGTTGATGGAGCTTAAATAAAGAGGCCTTGCGCCTTTATCTTAGACTGAAGAGGTTGGGGGCGAAAGCTTAATCTGGTTTTGTACCTCTCCGTTGCGGAGACCCCTTCTGAAGTCTGAAAGGAGTAGAAATGACCAGAGCAGAGAAAGAAGAGCTTGTAGCTGAGTTGACCGATGCCTTCAAGGAGTCGAATGCTATCGTGGTATGCGACTACAAAGGTATGAAATGTCAAGAGCTCGAGCAGGTACGCCTGAGTGCGGCCGAGAATGGTGCACATGTCAGAGTTGTGAAGAACACTCTTGCAAGCATCGCTCTTGCCAATGCGGGCATAGACGATCTGGAACTCAAAGAGAATAATCTCTTCGTTTGGGGAGAAGATCAGATCTCTACCTGCAAGGTTGCCGACAAGGCGGCTATCGAGTATAAAGATAGATTCGTCATGAAAGCCGGTGCTCTCGAAGGCAAAAGTGTCGAGCTCGCAACTCTTGTCGCGATGGCGAAGCTTCCAAGCCGCGACGAGCTTATCGGTATGCTTCTCAATGTCTGGATGGCCCCGGTGCGAAACTTCACTATCGGACTCGATGCCCTCAGACAGAAGCGCGAAGAAGAGGCGTAATCCATATGTGGACTCTTCCGGGAGTCTTTATCTATCAAACAATATAGTCAAAAAGGAAAAGAAATGGCATGTACGAAAGAAGATGTTCTTGAATATATCTCCAATCTTACTGTGCTCGAGCTTAGCGAGTTGGTAAAAGAGTTCGAAGAGAAGTTCGGCGTATCCGCACAGGCTACCGTAGTTGCAGCTGCCGGTGCAGGTGCTGCCGAAGCGGTTGAAGAACAGACTGAATTCGATGTTGTACTTACAGGTGTGGGCGCGAAGAAGATCAATGTTATCAAGGTCGTTCGTGCCGTTACGGGTCTCGGACTCAAGGAGGCCAAAGCGGCTGTCGAAGAGGCACCTACCACTATCAAAGAAGCCGTATCCAAAGAGGAAGCGGAAGAACTCAAGAAGCAATTCGAAGAGGCCGGCGCAACTGTCGAACTCAAATAACACATGCCGGGCCTTTGCCCGGTATCTCTCCCTGAGGGTGATATAGAGATGAACTATTCATGAATAGTTTTTTTGTGTATCTACACCATTCATACACCACAACCAAATATAAGGTCAGCCAATGTTAAATTCACTACATTCAGGTAACCGACTCCGTGTCGATTTCTCCAAGACACCAAGACAGATAGAGATTCCGCACCTTTTGCAACTTCAGCAGAAGAGTTACGAAAATTTCCTGATGCTCGATGCCAAGGATAGATCCCAGAGTATTATCGAGAAGGTATTCAGGCAGTCATTCCCCATACACGATCAGCAAAACAGGATAACTCTCGAGTATAAAGGAAGCGAGATAATCAAACCCAAATATACCGTTCGCGAGTGTATGGAGAAGGGGCTTACATATGCTGTTTCTCTCAAACTCAATATCGCTCTCATCATCTGGAATAGGGATGAGAAGACGGGTGAGAAGCTCGATCCCAAAGAGATCAAAGAGCAAGCGGTTTTCGTACGGGATATTCCATTGATGACCGATAGAACCTCATTTATAGTAAACGGTGTAGAGAGAGTCATCGTCAACCAGCTACATAGAAGTCCCGGTGTTATCTTCAAGGAGGCTGAGGCTACGACCGTGGCCAACAAGCTGATATATTCGGCACAGATCATCCCCGATAGGGGTAGCTGGCTCTATTTCGAATATGATGCCAAAGATATCATGTATGCCCGCATAAACAAGAGGCGAAAGATACCGGTGACCATTCTTTTTAGAGCTCTTGAGTACAGCAAAGAGGATATCATCAAGCTCTTCTATCCCACCAAAGAGATTTTTATCAAAGAGAATAGATTCGTCGTCAAATTCGATCCCGCCGATTACTATTCGCCCACCGAGCATGAGATTAGAGATATGGACGGCAATGTCATCGTACAGCCCGGCAAGAGATTGACCCGCAAGAGAGCTCAGAAGCTTGTGGAAGAGGGGCTCGAATGGGTGGAGTACCCTGTAGAGGTGCTTATAGAGCGGCATCTCGCCAAAGCGATAGTGGATCAGGAGAGCGGTGAGATTCTCTACGATGTAGTCACTGAGCTAGACGAGAATAAAACAAGAAAGATAGTCGATTCCGGTATCGAGAGCTTTATCATAGCCGATGATCTTGCGGAAAACAGTGACGCATCCATAATCAAGTCGTTCATAGCCGATCAGGAGAGCTTGAGACTGCTCAAGCAGACCGAGGATATAGACGATGAAAACCTTCTGGCCGCGATAAGGATATACAAGGTGATGAGACCCGGTGAGCCGGTGACACCGGAGGCGGCCAAGGCTTTTCTCAGGCAGCTCTTTTTCGATCCGGAAAGATACGACCTGACGAGAGTCGGACGGATGAAGATGAATCACAAACTCGACTTGGATGTACCGGAGTATGTCACGGTTCTCACGGCCGAAGATATCATCAATACGGTCAAGTATCTCATCAAGGTCAAAAACGGTGAGGGGCACATAGACGACCGAGACCACCTCGGAAACAGAAGAATCAGAGCAATCGGAGAGCTTCTTGGCAACGAGCTGCATAATGGTCTGATGAAGATGCAAAAGGCTATCAAAGACAAGATGACTACGATAAGCGGTTCTCTCGACGAACTGATGCCGCACGATCTTGTCAATTCCAAGATGATTACCAATACGGTACTGGATTTCTTCTCCAGCGGACAGCTTTCGCAGTTTATGGACCAGACCAATCCACTCTCCGAAATTATCCACAAGAGACGACTCTCCGCGCTTGGAGAAGGGGGGCTTGTCAAAGAGAGGGCAGGTTTCGAGGTGAGGGATGTGCACCCTACCCACTACGGTCGTATCTGCCCCATAGAGACACCTGAAGGGCAGAATATCGGTCTTATCAATACACTCGCGACCTATGCGAAAGTCAACGAGCACGGCTTTATCGAGGCTCCGTACAAGGTGGTCCGAGACAGGAGAGTTACGGACGAGATTGTCTATATCACCGCCACACAGGAGGAAGACAAGGTAATCGCACCGGCATCTACGAAGGTGGATGAGAACGGTTATATCGTCGAAGACCTCATAGAGACCAGACTCAATGGAAACATAGGACTCAACGAGGCAGACAAGGTCGATCTCATAGATGTGGCTCCTCTTATGATAAGCGGTGCTACTGCGGCACTTATTCCCTTCCTCGAACACGACGATGCCAACCGTGCTCTGATGGGATCGAACATGCAGCGCCAGGCGGTACCTCTGCTCAAGACGGAGGCACCGATGGTGGGTACCGGAATGGAGTCCGTAGTCTCCAGAGATGCCTGGGAGGCTGTCAAAGCCAGATCCGCCGGTGTGGTGGAGAAGGTCGATTCCAAAAGTATCTATATCAAAGGTGAGGATGAAGAGGGTAATTTCACCGGAATAGACCTCTACGCTCTCGAGAAGAATATGAGAACCAACCAGAATACGGCCTTTATGCAGACCCCTATAGTCCATGTGGGTCAACGAGTAAAGAAGGGTGAAGTGATCGCCGACGGGCCCAATATGGACCAGGGAGAGCTGGCGATTGGGAAAAATATCCTCGTCGCCTTCATGCCTTGGAACGGATACAACTACGAAGATGCAATCATCCTTTCGGAGAAACTTATAAGAGAAGATGCCTTTACTTCGATACATATATATGAAAACGAGATAGACGCACTCGAACTCAAACACGGAACGGAAGAGATAACGAGGGATATCCCCAATATCAGAGAAGATGACCTCATGCACTTGGATGAGAGTGGTATCGTCAAGATAGGAACCTATGTGAAACCGGGAATGATACTCGTAGGAAAGGTCTCTCCCAAAGGCGAAATCAAACCGACACCGGAAGAGAGGCTGCTTAGAGCCATCTTCGGGGACAAGGCTGGACATGTGGTCAACAGCTCTCTCTACTGCCCAGCATCAACAGAAGGAGTCGTCGTTGATATCAAGATACTCAACAAAAAGGGCTATGAGAAAGATGCGAGGTCGATAAAGGCCTACGAAGAGGAGAGGGCCAGACTCGACGGTCAGCATCACGACATACTTCTGATGATAGACAGGGAAGAGGTACTGAGAATAACTTCGTATCTCGCGGAGCAGGAGCTGGTGGCCGATGTTACGATTGGCGAAAGAGATTTCAAAGCCGGAGAGAAGATACCTCTGGAGGTCATTCAGAGTGTGAACAGATTTATGCTCAGAAGTGTCATACTCTCCTACTCTCCTGAGGTTCGCAAAGAGTATGAAAGTATGAAGAGTCGCTTCCTCAAGAAGAAAAAAGAGCTCAAGCAGGAGCATGAAGAGAAGCTGAGTGTACTTGAAAAAGACGACATTTTGCCAAATGGAGTGATAAAGCGTATCAAAATATATATCGCGACCAAGAGAAAGATAAAGGTCGGAGACAAGATGGCGGGAAGACACGGAAACAAGGGTATTGTCTCCAACATAGTTCCAGAAATCGATATGCCCTATCTCGAAGACGGAAGAGCTGTCGATCTGATTCTAAACCCTCTGGGTGTACCTTCCCGTATGAATATAGGTCAGATTCTCGAAGTGCACCTCGGACTCATTGGCAAGAAGCTCGGAGAGCAGATTCAGGAGATATTCGAAAGCGCCAGAGAGAATTTCATCGAGGAGCTGCGTTCGAAGATGATGGAAATCGCCAATGTGGCCAAGCTTATGAGAGCGAAGAATGAGCTGGAGAAGATGAGTGACGAAGAGCTTCTCAAGTATGCGAGAGACTGGAGCAAGGGGGTGAAATTCGCCGCTCCCGCCTTCGAGTCTCCGAACGAGGAGGAGTTCGCGAAACTCTTCGAACTTGCCGGTATCGACAAAGACGGCAAAACGGTACTCTACGACGGAAAGACGGGAGAGAAGATGGTGGAGAGGGTGAATGTGGGGTATATGTATATGCTCAAACTCCACCACCTCGTGGATGAGAAGGTGCACGCCAGAAGTACCGGACCCTACTCTCTGGTCACACAGCAGCCCGTCGGAGGAAAGGCTCTCTTCGGAGGTCAGAGATTCGGAGAGATGGAGGTATGGGCGCTGGAAGCCTACGGTGCCGCACATACGCTCAAGGAGATGCTCACCATCAAATCGGACGATGTGGATGGACGGGCGAGGGCATACAAAGCGATTACGAGGGGAGAGAGTGTACCCGAGTCGGGTATTCCCGAGACTATGTTCGTGCTTACCAAAGAGCTTCAGGCGCTTGGAATGGATGTAGAACTCTACAAGAAGAAAGAAGAGGGTGAAGATGAGTAAGAGACTGGAAGACCTTGTACCTATAGATATCAACAGCGAAGAGAGACCGAGAGATATCGAGGCTCTCCAACTGAGAGTGGCCAGCCCCGAAAAGATACTCTCCTGGAGTAACGGTGAAGTCAAGAAGCCCGAGACTATAAACTACCGCACACTCAAACCAGAGAGAGACGGGCTCTTCTGCGCGAAGATATTCGGCCCTATCCGCGACTACGAGTGTCTCTGCGGAAAGTACAAGAAGATGAGATACAAGGGTGTCGTCTGCGAAAAGTGCGGTGTCGAAGTGGCGAGCTCCAAAGTGCGCAGAAACAGGATGGGGCATATAGAGTTGGTCGCTCCTGTGGCGCACATCTGGTATGTCAGCTCACTCCCCTCTAGGATAGGGACACTTCTGGGCGTCAAGATGAAAGATCTCGAGCGTGTTCTTTATTACGAGGCCTATATCGTCAAAGAGCCCGGGGGTGCCAGCTACGATAGTGAGGGTGCTACACCTGTCAAGAAGTACGATGTACTCAACGAAGAGCAGTATCAGCAGCTCAACAGACACTTCTGCGATAGCGGCTTCGATGCAAGGATGGGCGGTGAGGTGATCAAAGAGATGCTCGCCGAGCTCGATTTGGTCGATATGCTGATGAATCTAAAAGAGGAGATCAACAATACCAGGTCGGAGGCGAAGAAGAAGACCATCATCAAGAGACTGAAGGTGATAGAGGCCTTTTTGAATTCGGGCAACAGACCCGAATGGATGATGCTGACCTATCTGCCGGTTCTTCCGCCGGAGTTGAGACCACTCGTGAGTCTCGACGGAGGGAAATTCGCCGTTTCGGATGTAAACGACCTCTACAGAAGAGTCATAAACAGAAACCAGAGACTCAAGAGACTAATAGAGCTCGAAGCTCCGGAAATAATCGTTCGTAACGAGAAGCGGATGCTTCAGGAGGCTGTTGACGCTCTCTTCGACAACGGACGCAGAGGAAATGCGGTCAAGGGGGCCAACAAGCGCCCTCTGAAGTCTCTGAGTGAAATCATCAAAGGAAAGCAGGGGCGCTTCAGACAAAATCTTCTCGGTAAGAGGGTGGACTACTCGGGGCGCTCCGTCATCGTCGTCGGGCCCGATTTGAGAATGGATCAGTGCGGTCTGCCCAAAAAGATGGCCCTCGAACTCTTCAAGCCCCATCTCATGGCGAAACTCGAAGAGAAGGGTTATGCTACCACTCTGAAGCAGGCCAAAAAGATGATAGAAGCCAAGGAGAACGAAGTCTGGGAGTGTCTCGAAGAGGTGGTCGAGAGCTATCCGGTGATGCTCAACCGTGCTCCCACACTCCACAAACTCTCTATTCAGGCCTTCCACCCGAAACTGATAGAGGGTAAGGCGATACAGCTACACCCGCTCGTCTGTGCGGCCTTCAACGCAGACTTCGACGGCGACCAGATGGCCGTGCATGTACCTCTGAGCGACGAAGCGATAGCCGAAGCCAAAATTTTGATGCTCTCATCTATGAATATTTTGCTTCCCGCTTCGGGTAAGGCGATAGCCGTACCTTCACAGGATATGATTCTGGGTCTCTACTATCTCTCTCTCGAAAAGAGCGAGGTCAAAGGAGAGCACAAACTCTTCGCCAATGTAGATGAAGTTTTCATAGCCTACGAACAGCAGACTCTCGATCTCAACGCCAGAATCAGGACTGTCGTGGAGAATAAAATCATCACCACTACCGTCGGTCGTCTGATTCTCAAATCGATAGTTCCCGACTATGTACCAGAGAGCTACTGGAACAAGGTGATGAAGAAGAAGGATATAGCCAATCTCGTGGACTATATCTACAAGCACAGCGGTATATCTTTGACCGCGGAGTTTCTCGACAATCTCAAAAACATGGGATTCGAGTACGCCACGAGAACGGGGGTGTCGATATCGATAGACGATATCCGTACCCCAGATGCGAAAGAGCGTATAGTCGCCGAATCAAAAGAGAAGGTTTACGAGATTCAGAAACAGTTCGCCGCAGGTCTTCTTACCGAGCAGGAGAGATACAACAAGATTATCGATATCTGGACGGATGCCAACAACAAGATAGCCGGTGAGCTCATGGAGCTCATCAAAAAAGACAAAAACGGTTTCAACTCCGTCTATATGATGGCCGACTCTGGTGCGAGAGGTAGTGCGGCACAGATTAGACAGCTCTCGGGAATGCGCGGATTGATGGCCAAGTCCGACGGCTCGATTATCGAGACTCCTATCACCTCGAACTTCCGTGAGGGGCTCAATGTACTGGAGTACTTCATCTCCACACACGGTGCGAGAAAGGGTCTGGCCGATACCGCTCTCAAGACGGCGAACGCCGGATACCTTACCAGAAAACTGATCGATGTCGCACAGAATGTGAAGGTAAGTATGGAAGATTGCGGCACCCATGAGGGTGTTGAGGTCTCCGACATCATGGAGGGTAACGAACTCATCGAGTCTCTTGCCGACAGAGTCTATGGTCGTGTCATCGCCAGAGATGTCATAGATCCTGTAACCAGCGAAGTGCTCTTGAGCGAGGGGCAGCTGGTGGGCGAAGAGGAGGCTAGAATCATAGGTGAATCGGGAGTGCGTTCGGTCGTGATGAGAGCTCCCGCCACCTGTAAGGCCGAGAAGGGAATCTGCGCCAAGTGTTACGGTCTGAACATGGCCGAAAACCGCCTCGTCAAGCCCGGTGAAGCCGTAGGTGTGATAGCGGCCCAGTCGATAGGTGAGCCCGGTACCCAGCTAACACTGCGAACCTTCCACACCGGAGGTACGGCGACAGCGGGCAAGGAGGAGCGACAGATAGTGGCCGCCAAAGAGGGATTCGTGCGCTACTACAATCTTTCTGTCTTTAGAAACAGAGAAGGGAAACTCATCGTCGCCAATAGAAGGAATGCGGGTGTTTTGCTTGTGGAGCCGAAGATAAAGGCGCTCTTCGACGGCGAGCTTTCCATAAACACTACACACGACGAGATAATCCTTTCGATAAAGAGTGAAGATGAAGAGAAGAAGTACACCTTCATGAAGGGTGATGTCGCCAAATCCAACGAGCTTGCCGGAGTGGGCGGAAAGATAGAGAGCAAAATCTTCTTCCCATACGCAAGCGGCACGAAGGTCAAGATGGGCGACTCTATCGCAGAGGTGATAAAAGAGGGTTGGAGTGTTCCCAACCATATACCGTTTGCGAGTGAGCTGAGAGTGGAAGATGGAGCACCCGTAACACAGCCGGTCAAAGCCGACTCCAGAGGTATAGTCAAATATTTCCTGCTCGTAGGTGACTATCTCGAGCCGACCGACTCCATCAAAAAAGGCGAGCCTGTCGAAGAGAAGGGGCTCTTTGCGGTCATAGTGGACGAGAGCGATAGAGAGGCCGCCCGTCACTATATCTCCAGAGGCTCCATAGTGCAGGTAGATGCAGGAGACAGTGTAGAGAGAGGGGATGTGATTTCATCGCCCAAAGAGCATACACAGATAGTGATAGCGGAGTGGGATCCCTATTCCGAACCTGTTATCGCCGAAAGAGCCGGAGTCGTGAAGTTCGAGGATATCATTCCCGATGTAACGGCGAGTGAGCAGTTCGACGAGATGACCGGAGAGACCAGACTGGTTCTCAACGAATATATTGCCACGAGCTACAAGCCTGCAATCGTGCTTTCGACGGAAGATGGAGATATAATCCGCTATCAGCTCGATGCCAAGGCGATACTCTCCGTTCAGGATGGAGAGAGGGTGAGTACGGCGGACATACTCGCCAAGAAGCCGAAAGAGGCGATAAAATCGAAAGATATCACGGGTGGTCTGCCCAGAGTTTCGGAGCTCTTCGAAGCCAGACGCCCCAAAGATATAGCGCTCATAGCCAAGATAGATGGTGAGGTGAGCTTCGGTAAACCTCTCAGAGGAAAAGAGAGAATCGTAATTATCGGCAACAATGGAGAAGTTACAGAGCAGTTTGTCGATAAAGGAAAGATGATTCTGGTACATCCTGGTGAATATGTGCATACGGGCGAGCGTCTGACCGAAGGTACCGTCTCGAGCCACGATATACTCGAAGCACTGGGTGAAAAGGCTCTCTATGAACATATCGTCGCAGAGGTGCAGAAGGTATATCGACGACAGGGTGTTAATATCTCGGATAAACATATCGAGATAATCATCTCTCAGATGATGAGGCAGGCGAAGATAGTGGAGAGTGGGGATACCAAATTCATAGAGGGCGATATCATCTCCAAACGAAAATTCAAAGAGGAGAACGACCGTATTCTAAGACTCGGAGGAGAACCGGCCATAGCCGAACCTCTGCTCGTGGGTATAACCAGAGCGGCCGTGGGTGCCGACTCCATCATCTCCGCGGCTTCCTTCCAGGATACGACGAAGGTTCTCACATCGGCATCCATAGCCGGCACGGTTGATATGCTCGAAGATCTGAAAGAGAATGTCGTCATCGGTCGCCTGATACCCGTCGGTACCGGCATGCTCGATGCGGAGGATATCAAAATCACCACCCAAGAGTGATTTCACAAGCGCAAAGACTCGTCGCGGATAAGCTCATCCGCGCCAAGATCGCAAGAGTGCTAAAGTCCCCTTGGGGTAGAGCTTATCTACACAAGGGTGCACCATATGAAACGAGAAGATTTTTCGACATATTTGCCTTACAATCTTTGATTCTGCTAACAAGAAAAATTCGGACAATAAGCTCTTATCTTTTGCTTAATTTAAGGAAATTTTTAATATAATCTTTCTATGAAAAAGGGAAGAAAAAAATCGAGAATCTATTCTTATCTGAAAAAAAGAGAACAGAATGCTGGAGAAAGAGATGAGAGGATTGTCGAAATAAGCAAAAGTGAAATTCGATACAAATACGATATGAGCAGTATCGACGGTGGAAAAAAAGTCAAACTCGGCGGAGTCCGTTCTCTTGCCATTTCCACCAATTTCAAATTTTGATAGTTCGACGATCGAATCTGTCCAAGGACGAAAAAGGGAAGATTTGTGCACAAGAATAGGGTATTGTTCTCGTTTTTTTCGGAGCGACAAGATAAAAAAAAGACAAATGACTCCAATTTTCGAGATCTGATTTGCTCCCTGAAAGAAGAGAGATGCGGTAAAAGAGATGCATTAATTCCCATGCTTTACATTTGTATCTTTCTGTTCTTTAATACATCGGTAGATCCAATCAAAATCATCTCTTTGACTCTTTTACTATTTTTCATCTTGTACTATAAATGTATCTGGGAGATTTCAAAAATATACTATGCGAATTTTATAGGATTACGCCCTATGGTTTTCCGCTATAACGATGTACTTATACTTGGTGACAAGATCGAAAATCTGATTGAAAGACATATCTATGAACTGAGTATCGAGAGTGATCGATTCAAAATGCTTAAAAATTTCTCCCCCATATACTATATATTCACGGTTACGAATCCTTCGGAAAAAATAAACAATAAATTGGAATCACTGTTTGCCCGCATATCGATAAACGACGCTCTTTATGAAAATTCTCTTTTTGTCTCCACATGGCCGCTTGTCTCTTTTATAGTTATGGCATTGCCGCTGATAATTATACATAGAACTTTATTCGATACCTTTCTTCAAGGAACCGTCTGGAATTTCGTGATAGATGAATCTATAGTCTTGATATTCTTTCTTGTATTTGTCAGGCAATACCATAAAGACTCTATTTTGTATAAAAGAGTGATTAACATTATGGAAAGCAAGAAATCAATAGGTGTAGATAGCATACTTATAGATGATAGAAAACTTTTAGAAAAGATATCTTATAGAGTGATTCACAAAAGAATCAATGTGAGTTATGATTCGAAAGATAAAACAAAAGAGAAAAAAGAGGATTTTTCAAAAATCGACTATTTTGCTCCTCCTCTGGATATAGGCACTATTGTAAATATTTTATTGATTCTAATTACCATGATTGTCATGCAACTGGACAACCCCTCTTCTAAGAAAACAGTTTTATCGATTGAGAGCAATGCAACATCTGTCAAATATGAATTGAAAGGTGTAGATGTCTGATAATATAAGTGATATAAAGACTTTTTTCAAAGCGGCCATGTATGAAAAGGCAGAAGTGCTTAACAAAGAAATGAACAATTTAGAGAAGATATTGAGCTTCTATAAGATGGCTGGTATAAACGAATCAGAAGGTGATTGCTTTGATATTAAAAAGACATGTGAAGTCCTGTTTAAAAATTTAGAGCTCAATCAAACAAAATTCAATAAGAAATATGAAAGCCTCTTCTCTCATATGGAAAATGTCGATGAATTTGAAGCCCTTTTGTATTATGATGTCTTCAGGGAAATTGCCAAAAGTACTCAAAAATTTCTCGAGAATGTCGGCTTCAAGACTTTTCAGCTTTTGGAAGACAATCTAAACCAATATATACCTTATCCTAAGATAAACAAGCGTTTTTCCAGTAAAGCATTTACCGATATTTTACAGACCTATTACAACGAAATCTTCAAGATGTATTTTGGAAAGTCCGAAGACGGCAGTACGCCAACCATCCTCTTCTATTGGGCTTATGATGAATTTTTTAATATCAAAAGCGGCTCCATAGAGGACAGGAATACTTCTGCAAACTATATCAGACTCTCCTTCTATCATCATGACCTCGTAAGTATTCTGCCAATAATAGCACATGAGATTGGGCATTTGCTCTTGAAAAACGACAAAACGAAGATTATGGAGATAAAGAGAAAAATATTTGAAACCTTATCAAAAAATGAATATGCAAGAGGTGTTATCTCCGATTTGGAAAATCTTGCTGAAGAGATAGCATCGGACATCTTTGCCTTCAATCTGCACGAAGAGTCCTATCTCTACGCCGCCTTTCAGGAGATAGCGGGCGTAGGGTTGGCCAAAGAGTTTTTTTACGATCCGATTGCAGATTATCGTTCTCCCGGATTATGCCCCCTTAGTGGACTGGACAAAGCTGCAAGTGCGTTGATTCGCCTCTTCGTTCTTTTTGATTTGATGGAAAAGAGAGTTTCCGAAAAGAATCTCTCCGAAGAACCTCTATCAATCGGCACTTATCTTATAAGAGCCATTTTTGATAAACTCGAGGAGAAATATAGAGTATCCGAAATATATAGAAGAGAGTATAGAGATTTTAGCGATGCCATAACGAATTTAACTGTAAAAATCATAGAGTCTCTCGAAGATTTTGCCGATGACGATATTTTGCCCAAGAAGAAGGGGGGAGATAGTCGGGAAGATAAAATCACAAAAGCATACTGCAATTTCTGGAATAAAAAAATCGAATCTCTAAAAAACGATCAAATACCTCATAAAAGTCTTTTTAGAAGATACTTGATAGATGAAAAATCAGAAGATGGGTGCTGCAAACCTTATGTTTTGCATCTATACAAAGTAAATCTTCGAAAAGCAGAAAAAGATTTTGTTTCAAAAATGATAAATAATGGCAAAAAAATGGTATTTGGAATATATAATTTTATGAGTTTAGAAGAGAAAGATGGGCTTGAAGAAATAAAAAATAAGATATCTTCATCTAATAATCAAAGCGATGATGGCAGCTATTACGAAAGGAAATATTCTCTTGTTAAATGGAAAGAGATGGGCATCCACGAAGAGAGCGACAACGCCGTTTTTGATCTTTTGCTCTTCGTGGGTTTCAAGGATAATTGTAACACTAATGATATAACGAATAAATTGGAAAAACTTGAAAATAAAATAAAGGCCATAGGACTTAATCACGAAAAGATAAAGATAGAGATATACAAAATGCTTGGCCCGAAGGATTATCTTATATATTTCAACTCTATTACTATAGACGATATCTGGAAGATCGAAAAGCATTTTGCAAACGCATCATCGAGTAAATCATCGGAAATCGATATTCAAAGAACCCACCCGATAGTGGTGTATTCAGGAAATCCGAAAGCTAATACTCCTCTATACGATAACGATTCCGATACAAAAATTAGATTCAAAATCAGATTGCAATTAGATTCAAATTGGAAAAGTGTAATGGACAATATCGGATTTCCATCCAACTACGAGGCTTATCTGCTTCCGGGTGTTCAAGATTTAGAAATCGAATTCAACGACGCTGTTTCAATAGAAAAACTGATAGAATTAAAAAATGGTATAGCGGAAGTATCTTCCGATATACAAATACAGATCATACATTCAATGCCACTTAAATCTTCATAAAGATTAGGTCTCGGAACACAGCAGAATACCACATGGGAGGATAATGTCAAGAAATGTTCACGAGCAACATCCAGCCGCACCTCGTAAATTTCCATCACCTCCTGTAGCTTCTTTCCATCTCCCAAT